>CAZRPQ010000014.1:0-16347 GCA_964601725.1 uncultured Salinivenus sp.
AAAACGACCAGCCCTACGTGTTTGCGGCGGACGGACGGAGCACCATGTTCGACGAGCACGACCTCCAGTTCAGCGTCGAACGGGCCGCCCACACCGTAAACCTCGTCAAGCTCCCGGACCAACACTTTTTCCACACGCTTCGGTCGAAACTGATGTGGGGCGTGCGCCGTTCAGAGGAGTCAAATGACCGAAATGGTCCCCCATCCGAGGACCAAAGCGCGCCGCGGTGAAAGGGGGATGAAATGACGCGCCCACTCGTTGAAAGGAGTGGGGGAGACCGCTACCTTCCGATGCGGTCTGAGTCCCGAGGACGCGACGGCTTCTCGATGCGGTCAGGTAGCTCAGGTGGTAGAGCAACGGCCTGAAAAGCCGTGTGTCGGCGGTTCGAATCCGCCCCTGACCACTTTTACCCCGCTCAAAACGGCGTTCAACGCCGATGAGCGGGGTTTTTGACATTACAGATGTCATGTAGCTCTTCGTTCTGCAAAGAGGGCATCAGTACGAAGTCGATCTGCCCTCTGTCCCAAAAAGATTCAAATCGCACCCGACAGGTCTGTTCAGTTTCGCGTCCCCATCCTCAGCGCGAAAGAGCTCTGCCTGCGAGCGTGAACTTCCGCCCAGAGAACCTCTCAGGCAGACTCTTTCTGCTTACGAATCAGAGCCCCCCGACGTGCGAGGCGTAGTCCTTCGCGTCCTGGGCGGCCTCCACTACGCGTTCCTCAAACGAGGACGTATCGATCCGCGGCAGCCCCTGCGAGGGCTCGAACGACTCGCCCGCCAGGTCCCGCTGGGCCAGGAGGCTCCCCGCCCGAATCGCGACGGCGAGCATCCGGCGCTCCCCCGCAGAAAGGTCCGAGGGGTCAACGGCCCCCTGCAGAATTGAACTGATGCGATCCGGCAGGTCCCAGTGGTCGCTGGCCCAGGGAGCGACGGTGCGGTGGCTCTCCCCGAAAACGCGCCGCTCGGCCTCCGCCTCCGGCAGGGGCTTGTCCCCCGCTTCAACCAAGGTCTCGTACTGGTCCGGGGCGGAGTACAGAAGCACGAGCCGACCCATCACGTGAATGAAGCCCGCTGAGAAGGCCGGGCGCGTCCATTCGTCGGCGAGGTCGAGCTGGCGAGCTAGCTGCTGGGTAAACCGCCCGGTGAACACCGACGCGTGCATGATGTGGCCGAGAAGGTCCGTGTGGCCGGAGAATTCCTCCTGCATTTTGTTGGCGCCTTCGAGCATGACGATCGAGGTCACCTCGATAAACCCGAGGAGGCGAACGGCCTGTTCGACACTTTCTACCTCGCGCCGCATGCCGTAGTACGCGGAGTTGACCCGCCGGAGAATGTTGAAGGACGTAGAGGGATCCCGCTTGACAATGTCGATCAGCGGGTCGGGATCGGTCCGGCCGGACGCGATAAATTCCTCCACTTCTGTCATTGTGGAGGGGAGGGTGGGAAACGAGACATCCAACGTTTTTGTCTCCACGAGCACGTAAATTCGTAATCGGGAAGAAAAGAGAACACGGCGCAGGGAAGCCGGGCGCACAGGCGGACTCGGCTGCAGGCTGTCTAGCCCGTCGTACACGCCGGGTTTGTGCGCTAGTTAATTGAGTGCAAACCTCGTGCCGCAAGGAGAGGCGGATGTCAGGCACTGGGGAATGGGGCACTGTGAGAGCTTCGCGTAAGCTCCTTCGATTTTTTCAGGGACGGGGTTGCTGGTGTGCAGTCGCAACACGAATCAACGCGCCTGGCCGCATCTTCCGGCGTGAGCCTTCACTGCCGCTGGGGCCGCCCCCGATCTCTTTCCGGGCCTCCTCAGAACGGATAGACGGAGACGGGTGAGGGGGGCGGTCTTTCGATCGGAGGAGCAAAAAGCGACCGTCTTTCGGGGACCTCCTGCTCTATTCGACCTGGACGCGGGGGCCTGAGATGATCATGTAGCGGCCGTTGTCCTCGGGAAACAGAAATCGGCTTCCATACACTCCAGGTTCGTCTGGCAGGTGGAGTGTGCCGCGGAAGGAGTGTCCCCGCTCGTCGCCCTCGAACGCCTCCCCCACCGGTTCGCCAACGGGGACAAACGCATATTCGGCCGGGGGTTCAGCGGCGCGGACGGGGCGGATGGAGACCGCAAGCGAGTCGCCCGCCGTCGAGGACCAGGGCAGCGGCGCATCGAGATACGCCCACACGTTCGCAAACATGGCCGCCGCGCGCGACGCCGAGGAGGTGTGCGTTGCGCACGCCCCGACGTGTGTGAACTGCGGGCGCAAAACGTTCGTCCGATGCCCGTCGCTGTTCATCCACCCTTCCAGCACAGTGCCCGCCCACTCCGCCGCGTCGCTCCGGCTCGCCCCCTTCGGAAGGGGGTCTCCCTTGGCGACATTCTCTCCGGCAGACCCGATGAGGCGCCGATGCTCGTGCGCCATTCGGTCGCTCGGCAGGGCCCCTCCAGCGTCTTTGTGTCCCATGTAGCCGTGGGCAAGCATGTCCTGGTTGTGCCAGCAGGCAATTTGGGTGAGGGTGGTGTCCCGCGTCAGCACCGCTCGGCCGCGGTTGGCCCGGACTCGGTTCGTCAGTGTAAAGACAAGGCGCCCGGCCTCGGGACGGCGGAGGCCCACGCCGGCGTATTTGTCGGCGGACGGCGGCTGGGACGGCGACGCCCGGAGGCGCACCGGGTCCGCCGGCGCCCTCCGCGACCCGTCCGTCTCCTCCCCGCCCTCGGCCCCGGGCTCCGGCACGCCGCTGCAGCCGGCCCCAAGGACCCCCAGCATTACCACCAGAAGGAGGCTCCGAGGCCCCCTCCGTGGGGCGAACGCTTCGTCGGACCAAAGACGGAGGACCATCGACACCGGGACGTGGAGGAATTTTACAGAGAAGACGGCTCGCGACAGGAGGAGCGAGCGGGGGTCACTCCGTCGGGCGGCTCGGCGTGGCCCCTCGGAGTCGCTCGAAGAGGCGGTCGAGATCGTCGAGCGCGACCCGACCGTTCTGCCGATCGCCCGCGAGGTCGGCGAGGACGTACTGCCACATTTGCTCCGGCGAGTGTCGATCTCGCGGATCCAGAAAGCCGTTCTCGCGCAGGTAGGTCTCCAGGTCGTCGGCCTTTGCGGACCGAAAGCCGCGGACCCGCTCGTCGTCCCGCGCTCGGACCTCCCGCAGCAACGCCTCGGCGTCGCCGTCGAGCTCTTTTGCGAGGGCGCTCACACCGTCGATGAAGGTGTCCGTCACCGCATCGGTCTGCTCCAGGGCCGGTCGGTCCACGGGTCGGCCCCGACCCACCTGCCAGGCCTCTTTCCAGGACTCGGCGGCCCGGGCGAGGGCGCGGACGTGGACAAAGTCGTCCTCGCTCAGTCCCGTGGCGGGGAGGCCGCCGCGCTGGTGCTGGAAGCGCAGCTGTCCCCAGGTCCGGGTTCCGGCCTCGATCAGCCGAAGGAGCGACCCGGGCGTCTCCACGAGATACCAGAGGTGCAGTCGGCTGACCGGCTGCCGTGGGATCCAGCGGGGCACGTCCAGGCGTTCCCGCAGTGCCTCGTGGGTCGTTGTGTCCGGATCCGGAAGCTCGGCCGGAGTGCGGCGGGCGGGCACAGAGGCCCCGTCTCCGGCTGCCAGGCGGTCCCGCTCGTCGAGGTCGGAGAGGGAAAGTACCGCGTGCTCGACCGCATCGTCGTCCTGCAGGCCCGTCCGCCATTTCTGAACCTCATCCGCCTGGGCGGTCAGGTACAGCACCTGTCGCCCGCTCCGGCAGATGGTTTGGACGGCGTCGATGAGGGCGCGGGCCCGGTCCGCATCGCTGGTGGCGAGCGTCTCGTCGAGCACGAGGGGCACGCGGCAGCCCTGCTCCTGGGTCTCGACGAACGCGACGCGAACCGACAGGAGCAGCTGCACTTTCGTGCCGCTGGAGAGCGCGTCCAGCGAAAAGGGCTGGTCGTAGACGTGGTCGTAGGCCCGAAACGTGGCGTGCTCCCGGTCCAGCTGGAGCTCGTACCGGTCGTTCGTGACGTCCGCAAAGAGCGCCCGGGCCCGGTGGAAAACCGGCGGGAGGCCTCGGTCGCGGGTTTCCTCCTGCACGAGATCAGCAATCACCGAGCCGACCGCCCGGTCGTAGTCTTGCTCGCGATCTTTGACCAGCTGGGTCCGCTTCTGTCGGTACTCCGCCTGGAGATGCTCCAAAGTGCCGCCCTCCCGCGCAGATTCGATGGCGTGCTCGATGTCCTTGATCTCGTCGAGATATTGCTCCTCCCGGTCCGCCTCGGCCCGGGCCGCTTCCCGCTCCTGTTTGAGATCGGCCTCAGTGGCCGCCTCCATCCACTCCTCGTAGCCCTCAGAGCGGTGCAGCTGGCGGCGCTCCGTCTCCAGGGTGGCACGGGCCGTCCGTTCGGTGTCGACGGCCGCCTCGTAGTCGTCGTGCTGCTCGATCAGCGAGCGGAGCGCCTCCTCCGCCCCCACCTCCAGATCCAGCCGCTCGTAGAGCGCCGAGAGCTGCGCCTCGGCTTCCTCGTGGGCCGCCGCGGCCGACTGCTTCTTTTCCTCCGCCTGCTCCACGCTGCGCCGGGCCTCCCGGAACTCGTCCCACGCCGACTCCAGCGCCTCGACCGCCCCCTGCGCCTCGCTCGCCTCCGCCACCGGCCCCAGATCGTAGGGCGCCAAGAGGTCGTTCAGACGAGTGCGACGAGCCTCAGCCTCCGTCTCTGCTTCCTGGAGGGCGGCGTTTGTCCCTTCTCGCTCGTCATAGGCCGTCTGCCACTGCGAGAGCCGGTCGACGAGCCACGACAGGGAGCGGGACGACACGTCGGGATCGAGGCCAAGGTCCTCCGCCAGCCGCCGTCGCTCCGCCGCCAGGTCGTCGGCCTTTGCCTCCACCTCCTCCCGCCGCGGGCGCAACCGGCTCCAGGTCTCCTGCTTCTCCGCCGCCACCGCCGTCGTCCGCAGACGATCCAACAGCTGGTCGGCACGCTGCTCGACGGCCTCGCGGGACCACGTGCCGGGGGCGTCGAGACCGACACGCTCAAACTCCTGCGCGTAGAGGGCTCTCTGATCCGTGCCGCCCGACTCCGAGCGCCGGACGACTTCCGCGACGACCACGAGCCCCCCGAGAAGTATGAGCACCGGGCCCACCCAGAGCGCCACGCCCTGGCCGCTCACGACCAGTAGCAGCCCGCTCCCCGCCACGAGGACGCCGCTCGCAAGGAGCACCCGTCTCCATGCGCCCGGTCCCTCGGACTGCTGCGGGGCCGGGGCCTGAAGCCAGCGGTGAAGCTGGCGCAGGCCCTCCCGGAGGGTCTCGACCGAGACGTCGGGGGCGGCGTCGGCGAAGAGATCCTCGGCCGTTGCTAACGCCTCCTGTTTTCCCTGGATGTCCTCGACCGCCTGCACGTGCGTCTCGACCGCCTGGACCTCGGGAAGATCGATGGTCGCGGCCTTTTCCCGATCCACCCCTGCCGGAAGCCGGTCCCACGCCGCCGCTTCTTCCTCGCGGGCCGCCTCCAGATCGGCCTTCAGGTCCCGGACGGTTCGTTCCTGCTCCTGCAGCGTGCCGGTCGCCGATCGGATCTCTTCGAGGTGCCCGTCGGGCAGTCCCGCCTCCGGAATGCGGCTCTCGTCGATCGTGGCCTGGGCCTCCTGGCGCTGGGCCTCCGCCTCCTCCCGCTGGTTGTCGGCGGTCTGCATCTGTTCCTGCAGAGCCTCGAGGCGGTCGACCTCGTTCCCGCGGACCTCCGCCAGCACGGCCGGAAACGAATCGAGCGCCGCCTCCGCCTCCTCGTGCCTCGTTCGCGCCTGTGCAACCTCGACGGCCTGGTCCAGCGCAGCGGCGCGCTCGGCTTCGGCCTGGGCGTCGGCCCGCTGTTCGCGGAGAGCGCGGAGCCGCCGCTCGTCCTCGCGCAGCGATTCCTGCTCGCTCTTGGCCTGCCGCACGTCCGAGCGCAGCTCTTCGACCGCGCGGGCCGTCTTGGACTTCCGTCGAGTGGGCACCTCGAAGCCAAGGGCCTGGGCCGCCCCCTCCACGTCGATGCCGCCCTGCGCCTCCCGGAGAATGAGGCGGGCAAAATCCTGGGGGTCCGCCGCGCCGCCGAGGAGGTCGTGGAGGTAGAGGTGATACCGTCGGCTGTGGGCCGAGGGGGGAAGCGCGGGAGGGCTCTCGGGGCTCTGGTTCTTCTGGTAGTCACAACTCTGGCCGTCGAGGTCGACCTGCCAGGCAGCACCGCCGAGGGAAAACCGGCCTTCGACGATGGGGAGTTGATCCCCGACCTGATCGGGCCACAGGAGGGCGCGGAGCGCGTGGGCCAGCGTGGTCTTGCCGGAGGCGTTCGATCCGTAGATCACGTTGACGTCGTCGCACAGCTCGACCTCCAGTTCGTGGTCGAGGCCATTGAAGCGGCGCACGTGGAGGGTTTGGAAGCGGAGCCCCGCCTCTTCGGCGGAGGCGGACGGCGGGCGGGCATCGTCGGAACGGGGCATGGCTGGAGCACAGTTGAGGGTAGAAGGGACGTCGGGAGCCGAGCCGTTACTCCCGACGGGCGTGCAACGCGTCGAGGAGAAGGACCCCTTGCTGGACGAGCTTCGAGCGAAGATCCTCTCGGGAGGGCGGCGAACGGGTGTCGGAGTCGCGCCGGAGCGGTTCGTAGCCGCTCGATTCGTGGACGTCCCCGACGGCCTTGTCCGCGCGGCGGAGGGCCGTCGCGACCCGCTCATCGTCGGTCTTTCCGGCCCGGAGGTCCAGGAGAAGCTGGGCGAGCACGCCGGGCGGATCGTTGCTCTCGGCCAGGGCCTCCAGGTCGTAGTCCGGGCGCGTCTGGAGCTCAAAATCCTCGACGGTGGCCGTGCCCTCATCCACCGGAACCTGCAACTCGTCGACCATGTCGCGCGCCTGTTCGGTCAGCGCCTGCTGGTGCTGCGTGCGTCCCTCGAAGCGAAGCCGATACGCGACGTGTCGGAGCCGCGGCCACTGCTCCAACGCGTCCGACAGGCCTTCGCGGAGGGCGCTGAGGACGGCGGGGTCCGCGTCGCCGGGCTCGTCTAGGTCAGAGACGTCGACGGTCGCGGAATCGTAGCGGAGGGAGGCCAGCGGGATCTGCTCGGCGCGAACCGGGCCGGCGGGCGGCACCTCCACCTGCCAGGCCCCGTGCGTGCCGCCTTCTCCCGGATCGAGGGGCTGCGGGGACCCGGGATAGAGCTGAAGCTGGTCGCCAGCCCAGTGCTCGGTCGGGGCGTGGATGTGTCCCAGCAGCCAGGCGTCGACGGGCGAACGAGCGAGCGCGTCGCGCTGCACCGGCGCGTAGCGGCCCTCTGCCCGCCCGGCCTCGCAGTGCAGCACCCCGACGGTCGGCGCCTCCGCCTCCGACAGGGCGAGCGACGCGAGGGGCGACTCGGTCACGGTCGTCTCCGGAAACGACCACCCCACGACGCGGACGGGGCCCGCCTGTGCCCTCTCCAGCCGGACCTCATCCCACTGGCCACCGGCCCCCAGCAGGTGAAATCCATCGTGCTCAATGGCACGCACGAGCCGCGGGAAGGCGTCGTGATCGTGGTTGCCGGCCACCGCCACGACCTCGACCCCGCCCTCCAGGAGGCGCTGAATGCCCCGCTCCAGGGCCGCGTAGGCCTCGTACATCTTGTTCTCCGCGTCCACCACGTCGCCGGTCAGGACCACGGCGTCCACGGCGCGGTCGAGAGCCGCGTCGACGATCCGCTCCCAGACGTGGGAGACGGCGAGGGTCTCGTCCCCGACGGGAACGCGGGCAGGACGACGGCCGAGGTGCACATCGCCCGTACAGAGAAATCGATATTCGTTGTCTGCCATGAGGTTAGATCCTATCGGTTAGATCGATAAAATAGCGCATCGCCGAGGGGCCGCATCGGCCCGACCGCCCCCTCCGGAATCACGGGTTGACGTCTCGATCCACGACGACCACGTGGGTCCCGGCGTCCGCAAACCACAGCCCGGCCCGGCCGACCGGTTCGCCAAGCACGGACGTCCAGCCCTCGGCGTAGGTGCGAATCTGCTGCGCGTACAGGTGGTCCGCAGGGAGGGCCTCGGGGGCCCCCTCCGCCACACGGTCACTCTTGTAGTCGACCAGCCGCCACGCCCCCTCTCGTCGATAGGCGAGGTCGATGATGCCCCGCCGGACGACGGGTACAGAGTCGCCGGTGGTCGTGTGGGCGAGCGGATATTCGGTGTACACCCGATCGGCGTGCCCGAGCGCGTCCCAGATTGGGCTGTTCCGAAATCGCTCGAGCATCGACACGGCCCGCCGAACCTGCTCGCGATCCGCCTCGGCTCCCTCCTGGCGGAGCACAGCCTTCACGACGGCATCGCTGAGGGACGGATCCTCGTGCCGCGCCTGCACGCACTGTTCGAGCAACACGTGCAGGGCCGATCCGAAGGCGTCGCCGTACCCGTCCCGGTGGCTATCGGGATGGAGTGCATCCCCGGGACGGCCCGTCTTTGCACCCGTCACGGTCTCGTCGCGGTACGACGGCTGTGCCCCTCGCCGGATCCGGGCGTCCCGCTCGGCCCGCTGTTCCTCCAGGCGCGGCGCGGGTGCCCGCTCCTCCTCCTCAGAACCGTCGAGTTCCGGCGCCTCCAGGGCCGGCACGTCCGCCGCGTCGAGGTGCGGGTAAAGGGGCGCCCATGGTCCGTCGTTCGGCTTGTCCGGGTAGGTAGACACGACGAGGAGCTTCTGCGCCCGGGTGGCCGCGACGTAGAGGAGCCGCCGCTCCTCGGCCGCTTCGTGGCGCTCCTCCCGCGCCCGGAAGGCCTCCTCTTGCTCCCCGGTGGCCTCTGCCCACCCGAGCGGCGGATGGGTCACGCGCGAACGGTAGCCGCTCCCCTGCACGATCGGGGCCACCAGTTCGCCGGCGTCGCGGCGAAGGTGGCGGCGGACCGGGGGGCCGCTCCCGCGGCTGTAGGGATCCGCGAGAAAGACGACCGGGGCCTCCAGCCCTTTGGCCTGATGGACGTTCATGATCCGAACGGCGTCTTCGCTTCCCGTCTCCAGCGTCATGCCGTCCACGTCCTCCTCCCCGTCCACGACGCGCTGGAGCTCGTCGAGCACCTCGGCCCAGCTCAGCCCCTGCGCCGCAAGGGATTGTACGTACGTGATCGTGCGAAGGACGTGCCCGGCCCGGAGCGACGCCTCGGTGGCGTCGGCAGGATGGGCGGCGCCGGCAAGCACCCCGAGGTCGTCAACGATCTGCTCGAGCGCGACGGACGGGCGGGTCTCTCGGAGCGCGCGGCGGGCCGTGCGGAGATGCTCGAACGCCTCCACAAACCGCGCCTCGGGTTCTGCCCCGAGCGCCTCCCGCACAGAGGCCGGGATCGGCTCGTGCATGCGATCGAAGGTGCCCCCGGCCCGGGCAAACCGGTACAGGGCGTCGTCGCTCGCCCCCACCAGCGGACCCTTCAGGTACGCCACGCACGCCACCGCGTCGTCGGGGCGGAGGGCGCAGGTCAGAAGGTCCACGAGGGTCTTCAGCTCGAGGGCATCGCCCAGGTCCTCACTGCCGGTGATGGTGTACGGAATGCCGCGCTCCGCGAAGGCCTCGGCGTAGACCGAGAGGCGCGACTTGGTTCGCGTCAGGAGGAGAACGTCCGAGTAGTCCGCCCCGCCCGGGAAGACGGCGTCCTCGTCGGGTCGATAGAAGGTCGTGCCAAGGGCCCCGTCGCACGCCCCCTGGATAAACTGGGCGATGCGCGCAGCATCTGCCTCGGCGATGTCGCTTCCCCAGTTTCCCCGCACCTTGTCGATGTCAATCCGCCGGAGCCCCACCGCCGACCCGTCCGTCGTGCGCTGCGGGTCGAACGGCGTGTAGGGCGCCTGCAGATCAACCAGCTCTGGATCGTCAAAGATCGCCCCGAACGCCTCGTCGCACCAGTCACAGATGACGTCGAGCGAGCGGAAGTTTTTGGTAAGCGTCACCGCCTCGCCCCCGGTGTCCTCGATCAGGCGCCCGACGGACTCGAACACCTCCATGTCCGCCCGCCGGAATCGGTAGATCGATTGCTTGTCGTCGCCCACGATGAAGAGGCTGCCCGGCGTGGGGCGGCACTCGGTCCACGTCTTCTCCGTCGGGTCGCGGCTGGTGAGGTAGAACAGAATCTCGGCCTGCAGGGGATCGGTGTCCTGGAACTCGTCAACCAGCAGGCGGGGGTGGCGCTGCTGGACCGCCTCGCGGAGGCCGGGATGGTCCCGCAACAGGTCGCGGGTTCGGAGGAGCAGGTCGTGAAACGTGAGCCGGCCCTCCTCCCGCCGAAGCTCGGCGAAGACCTCCACGGCCGGCTGCACGAACGAGACGACCTCCCGGTGCACGTAGGCCCGCCACTGGCGCAGGGCCGGCTGAACGACCTCCCGCACCAGCGCCGGCAGGTGCTCGTCTCGCAGCGTGCGGGCCCAGTCGTAGGAATCAGTCTGGGGTCCCCGCCAGCACTTCAGAGTCACGTCGGCCGAGTCCTCATCGGACACGTCGGCGAACAGCTCGAGGAAGGAAGCCTGCTGGGCGGGGGCCTCCAGATCCGTGTGGGCGAGCATTTTCTCCGCCTTGTCGAACGCTGCCATGACGTCGTCGCGTCCCTCGGGAAGGGTTTCCGGGCGCCGGGCCTGCCACGCGGCCAGACGCTCCCGGGCCTCCGCGACGGCCTGCGTCAAGTCTGGGACCGTGTCTGGGGCGTCGACGTAGGGCTCGAGCTCGGGATGTGTGCACAACCGTTCGAAGTAGTACTCCAGGTTGTCTGGCTCAACACCAAGAGCTGTAAGGGCTTCGATGCGTTCAGGTCGATCGGCACGGACGGTACGAAGGTACCGCTGCCAGGCCCGCTCGCGGAGCTCCCGCTCCTGCCGGTCCTCCAGGCCCGCCGCAAAGCTGGGCGGGAGGTCCGCCGCGATGGGACGCTCGCGGAGCAGCCGCGCACAGAAGGCGTGGACGGTGCCGATGAACGTCTTCTGGGTGTCCCGGAGCGCCCGGCGGACGCGCGTCCGCTGCGGGTGGCCCTCTGGAAGGGCCGCCTCGGTGCGCCGGAGCTCCTCGTAGAACCGCTTGCTCATCTCCCCGGCCGCCTTCCGCGTGAAGGTGATGGCCGTGAGGTCGTCGACCGCCACCCCGCTCCGAACGAGAGCCACCATGCGGGCCACGAGGGCGGTCGTCTTCCCCGACCCCGCCGCCGCCCGAACGAAGAAGTTTGTGTCCGGCTCGAAGGTCGAGAGGTCGGGAATCCCGTCCTCCTCCCACGGCCCGATCCGCTGGCGCACGCGGGTGTCATCGTAGGAAGCGGCAGAATGGGTAGAGGCGGTCTGGGTCATGTGCTGGGTGCTGTTCGGAATGTCGAGATTCACGCCTCGTCGAAAGAGGGCGGGGCGGGCCGGTCGTCGGGATACGTTTTCTGGCCGAGGGCACGGCTCCGCGCCGCGAGATCGCGGAAAATACGGTCGTATCCGCGGTACTGCCACGCATTCCGGTACCGGGCTTTTCGATGCATCGGAAAGCTGCCGCTGGCCGCGAGCCGGGCGAGTTGCGCGAGACACCGCTCTACTGTGGTCCGGTGGTGTGCTGGATCAAAGGCCAGTCGCGTGCCCATCTCCGTCACCGTGGGGAAGTAGTATCCCGACCGACGGACGTCTTCGCCTTCCAGTTCTTCCAGGGCGTACGCGTAGAGGGCCCATTGCAGCTGCGCCCCGTCCTTGAGCGGCGCCCCCTCGTCGTAGGACGAGGTGCTGCCCGTCTTGTAGTCCCACACAGCCAGGGTTCCGTCCGGCCGCCGGTCCACCCGGTCGATGCGGCCGCGCAGGGGAACGGTGTGTCCGTCGACGGTCAGCGTCACCTCCCCAAAGTCGTCCTGATCGCGCCGGTACGGGCCGTAGCCAAACCCAATCTCGTGGTAGAGCGGCGCGTGGGTCTGGCAGTGGTCCGCCTCGGATCGCAGAAACACCAGCGCGTCCTCCAGGAGCTGGCGATGGGCCGCCTCCTCCACGACCGCGCTGGGCGGAGCCACTTTTTCCGTCTCCGCCTCCAGCTCCTGTGTCAGGACCTCTTCCAGGAGCGGTTCGTGCTCGGGCCCGGGCCGCTCCCCTCGCTCCTCAAGCGTGGTCATAAACGCCTCGAAGGTGGCGTGGAGGAGGCTCCCCCGCCGGAGCGCATTCAGCCAGGGCTCGTCGTCCAGAGCGGGCTCGTCGAGCGGCTCCACGCCGAGGACGTATTTCAGGAAGTAGAGATAAGGGGTCTCGGCAAAGGTCTCCAGCCGACCGGCAGACATCGGAGGCCCCTCGTAGTCTTCGCGCAGAAAGTCCAGCTCCGGATATTCGCCATTTCCCAGGAGCCCATCGTGGGCGGTGTATTGGTCGGCCTGTCGGGCCTGTCGGGCGCCGTCCCCGTGGCGAATCCACGGGTACCGGGCCGTGAGTTCGGTGCGTGCCGTCTCGCCTGCCGAGGTGTCGCCGGCCCGATCGCGGTAGGCCGCCAGCCACGCCTCGGTGTCGCTGAGGCGGAGGCGGCCGGAGGCCGGCAGAAAGCCCTCGGCGCGATCCGATGCTGCCGGTGCGGACTCGGGGGGACCGTCCGCGGGGGCCTCCTCTTCGAGGCGCAGGAAGAGGGGCGACGGATACCGCTCCTCGCCACTGTCGATGTCATAGATGCGGGAGTAGAGGGAAAGGGGACCGGCGTGCCGCGCCAGGGCGCGTTCGTGGCGCCACTGCGCCTCCTCCGGGGCCGACCGACGCTCGGGGAGCACCCCTTCGAGCGACTCGCTCAGGGCACGCCGATCGGCGTCCCGGAGCAGGGCATCCTCCACGGCGGCCGTCGAAAGGGTGTCGCCGTCCATGCCTACGACGTAGAGGTGGGAGCGGCCGCCGTAGCCGGCACTTTCGAGGGGCACGACGTGGGCGGTGCCGGGCCGCGGGTGCTCGGCCCGCACGTACTGTCCCTCCAGCCACCGGCGGAGGAGCGCCGCCAGCCGGGGGCCGGACGCGTCCAGGTCGACCGGCAGGTGCGCAAGCCGGTTGACCCGCTGCCAGAGCACCGTGCGGGCCGCTTCGTCGAGGGTCCGCTCCGCCTCCGGCTTGTCTTCAGGGGGCGGATCGATGGGCCCAAGGTCTTCGACGAACTCGCGTGCTTTCCTCGCCATCGTCCGGATCGACGTTTGTCGGGGCGCGAGGGCGAGCAATTCGGCGACAACCTGTTGCACAAATTCCAGGTGTCGCGCTTTCTCGCGATCCCGGTCCGGGTCCAGCCCCCGATCCTCGAGTTCGTCGATGCGTTCCTCGACCCGATCGACGGCCGCGCCGAGGGCCTTCGCGTACCCCTCCCGCCCCGACTCGTAGCGGCGGGCGGCCAGGAGGGTCGCCACCTCGTGGGCGTCCAGATCGACCGCGCCGGTCTCCGTCTCGATCTCCGACCGAACGCGATCGAGCCGAAGATGCCCGCTCCGAAGCATTCGGATCAAAAGCTCCGGGTCAAAATCCTCGGTGATCCACTCGAAAAAGGAAAGCAGGGCCTTCCCCGTGCGGGTCTGTGCAGCGGGCACGCCCGTGCCCACCGACACCGGCACCTCCATCCGGGCGGCCCGGTCGGCGATGAGGGAGACGTAGGGCCGCTCCCCCGCCACGGCGATCTCGACCTCGTCGAGCGGCACGTCGTCCTCGAGGAGATCCCGAAACACCGCGTCGACCTCGTTGGCGGCCCCGACGGCCCGGCGAGTGCGGACGCTGCGGGCCGGGGCCTCAGAGACAGTGTCGGCGCGGGGCGGCGCTACCTCCTCAAAGCGGGCAGCGGCGGTCTGCGGGGGCGCGTCCTCGGGCGCCCGCCGGCCGATTCTATAGAAGTCGCGGCACACGTCCCGAACCGCGGATAGAAACCGACCGGCTCGTTCGGGCAGGTCGACCTCGTCGCACACCGCCACCACGGAATGTGCGAGCACCGGGGGCGCCGTCTGCCGCACGCGCTCGGCGGCCCACCGAAAGACCTGCGCGTCGTCGTAGAGGCCCGCCGCGTCCAGCGCCTCCAGGTAGCCGTCGTAGCACGCCGCTGCGACCCGAAACGTGGCCGACGCGTCTGGGGCCTCCGCCCGGGCCTGCACGTCGGAGAGCGTGGCGCCGCCCCGCCGAAGCGTCTCGATCGCCTCGGCCACGGTGCCGGCCAGCTGGTGCGGGCCGGGCAGCCCCTCCAGTTTCCCCCGCCGGTCGAGGCCCTTCAGGAGACGAGCGGCCAGGAACGACCGGCCTCCGACCGGGAGTTCGGAGCGGCCCGAGGCGGCAATTCGCGGCTGGGCCACCTGCTCCGCGTAGTGGCGGACGATGAGACTCTCGACGCCGGCCCATCCCCCCTCGGCGCGGGCAAGCGCGTCCTCCAGGGCTCGTCCAATCTGGCCGCGGGGCACGATCAGGGACTTCGGCGCACGAGGATGGGTCTGGCACAGGGCACGGAGCTGAGCGGGGGGAGACAAGGATCGATCCATCGTGCAAGCCGGGCGTGGAGGAGTCGAGTTCTCAAAAATCCGCGGGGTCGGTGTGTCCGCCGCACAGGAGCTCGCGCGCCCCAGTGCCACTCACAAGGTGCCGGTTGAGCAGCACAAAGCAAAACCGAAGGAGATGGCCGTATGGATTCATCCAGCCCACCCCCTTCCCTTTCAGGACGCTACGATCCATCGTTCTGCTTGCGCCATTTCCATGGGGGCACCGGGTTTCGCTGTGCCCAGAGCCCGCGCTCATCGGCCCGCGCCCGCTGCTCCAGCCGGCGAAGCCGATCGGCGTGGGGCGCCTCCGCGCGATCCCACCACGCGAGCCCCTTCCGGACCAACTGCTCGTTCAACACGCGGTCGCCGACCTCCAAGACAAACAGCGGACGCCCGTCCTCGTCCCGCCCCTCGGCCCTCGCGCGGACCTTCGCCTGGAACACAGCGCGCCGCACGGCCCGCGCGGCTGCTCGACCGTAGGACTGGCGTAGCTCGGGGGCGTCGACGCCGGAGAGCTCAATCCGCACGATCTGCCCCGTCTGCCGGAGCAGGTGCACCGTGTCTCCATCGCGTACCGACTGTCCTGTTCCTACGTACGATTGGCCGAGCGCGAGGGCGGGCAGGACCAGAAGGAGCGCGAGAACGCCGAGGATAAGGCCCGAAAGCGACGGGACCGGACAATGCCCAGACGCATCTGTCATGACAACGACAACGGGTACACAGGGAGGGTCACAGAAGGAGCGAATCTTCGCCGCGCACGTTCCGGTCAGAACATCAGACTGGCGAGTCCCCCCACGGCCGCAGCGGCCCACACGGCGAGGCTCAGCCTGCGAAGCGTCTTGCCGCCCCGTCGGTCCCGACGCGTCAACCACGCCCCCACGCCCCGGAGCGCCGCGCCGACCATCACCCCAATCAGCACCCACGTGCCGGGCTCTCCAAACGGATCGGTCCAGTGGGAGGAGAGCAGTGCATCGAGCACGAGGGCACCGACCAGCAACGCGATAATCACGCCGAACACCGGCCACGAAGCCAGGGCCGGGAGCGACGAAGGGGGGGATTCATTCATCTCCTCGTACCGCCATCAGAGGAACGAGCTGTCGAATCGCCGGGAACTGCTCCGTGCCGACCGCATCCCCGACGCGGAGCCGGAGCACGTACGCGCCACCGGGAGGGTCTGAGAAGCTGTTTGGCGGACGGTCTATGGCCACCCCGGTGAGTACTCGGTCGCTGTGTCTCGGCTAGATGTCCATCCACCAAACAGCTTCCGACACGTCAATCCGATGTTCGTGGTGCCCGTCCAGTTCCCGCCGACGACCGCGTTCGTCCGAGAGTAGTGCGGGGCACCTCCACAGGACCCGCCCATGTTCGTCGTGAGGGAGAGGGCGGAAAAAAGCAGAGCCAAGAGATGGTCCCCGTCTCTGAATCAAGAAGCCAGAGCCCTCGCAAAAGGCGCGATGTCCACTGGGTTTCGGTCCTTCTCGATTCGTACGTTATGATTTGCCCCACGCGTGTGTCTGACAGATAGAGTGCTTCCCTGAATTCACGCTGCCGAAGCCCGTCCCCCGCCATGCCCGACCTCGACCCCGCCCCGTCCTTCACCACGTACTCCGTCGGCAACCGAGGCGAGAACATCGCGCTGCATGAGCCGCCCGCGCAAACCGCCGACGTGCCCGAGGCGCTCGTCCAGGACCTCTGGGCCCGCCAGCGCTTCGCCACCGACGACCTCACAACCACAAACGACGTGCCCGTCCGCATTCTCGATCCGGGGCAGCAAAACACCGACGCCGGGCCGGACTTCCGGAACGCTCACGTCCGCATCGGGGGCATGGACTGGCGCGGCCACGTCGAGATTCACAACACGTCCGGCGGGTGGTTTGAGCACGAGCACCACACCGATCCCCGCTACGACAGCGTGGTGCTCCACG
>CAZRPQ010000015.1:0-15791 GCA_964601725.1 uncultured Salinivenus sp.
CCCACGCACAGGACACGCCTCCGCCCGACACGGCCGCCACCGACACGGCCGCCACTGACACGGTGCGCCAGGCAAAGCGAGTTGAGCAGCTCGGTCCTCGCCAGGTCTCATCCGCCGATAGCGTGATGAAGAGGACCAACATGGCGGTTGACGGCCAGATGGCGGTTGACGGCCAGGAGGCCTCCTCACTCTTGGCGGCCGCCGACACTGGACTCGTCCGTCGGTACCTGCCGGCCCGTCGCGAGCGATCCCCCGGCCTGTTCGATCGGTCCTCTCCGTTCCTGGGGCCCCGAACCGCCGGGTCGGAAAAGCGGTCCATCACGCTCGACTCAACTCGGCACAGCTACATCCTTGAGGAGAAGGATCGCGTGGGGGGGGCGATGCGCGTGGCGGCGGAGGTCTACCGCCGCGAGCGCTACCGCGCCAATCTCCGGGAAAACTGGACCACGCTTGTCGAACAGCGCCAGGAACAGCAGGGCAACCGTGGCGGGCTCGGGGTCAACATGGTCGTGCCGGGCGGGCGGGGGAGTGCCTTCTCCACCGTCTTCGGCAAGCCGAACGTCGACCTTCGGCTCAACGGCCAGGCCAATATCAACGCCGGCTTTAAGTATCGAAAGAGCGATCAGCAGGTCAACATTACGGGGGACGCCAGTCAACTCAATCCCAGTTTTAAGCAGGACCTGCGGCTCGGCATCACGGGCACGATCGGCGACAAGCTGAAGATCAACGTCGACTGGGATACGAAGAGCCAGTTCAACTACCAGAATCAGGTGAAGCTCAACTACACCGGCTACGAGGATGAAATCCTGCAGAACGTGGAGGCCGGCAACGTCTCGATGCAGACGCCCTCCCAGCTCATCAGCGGAGGACAAAGCCTCTTCGGGATTAAGAGCGAGTTTCAGCTTGGCAACCTGAACCTAACCGCGATTGCGAGCCAGCAGGAGGGACAGTCCAACACCCTCAATATCGAGGGGGGAGCCCAGAAGACGGAGTTTGATCTGACGCCCACGGAGTACGACGAGAATCGGCACTACTTTCTCGGCTACTACTTCCGCAACAATTGGAATCGGGCCCACGAGGACCCCACGACAATCCGAACCTTCGACGGGTTTGACAAGATTACCGAAGTGGAGGTCTGGAAGGTCACCGAGCGGAGCAACGATCAGACGAACACCCGCCAGGCCGTAGCGGTCGTCGACCTTGGGGAGGAGGCCACGCTTCTTAACGAGGCGGGCGATTACGGCGCGAACGTGCTTCCCCGCCCCGACGAGGACCAGTACGAGGACATCGACCTCGATTCTCTTCGCGACGGCGATCGGAGGGCCTCCACCTACCTGAACAATCCCAACAACGTGGAGACCCCCCTGAACACTCAGCAGGACCTACACGCCGGCCAGTTCAAGCGGCTCACACGGGGACAGGACTATCGGATCGACACCCGGCTTGGCTTTCTCTCGCTTCAGCAACGGCTTCGCCCCAATGAGGCCCTTGCCGTTGCGTTTCGGTACCGGACGAATACAGGGGAGGTACGGGCGATTGGGGACTTTACCCAGGGCGGCACGACCGGAGGCATTAACGCCGACCGGCTCGTGCTCAAGCTGCTCCGACCGACCGATCCGGTGGCCCCGAGTCAGGATGGAGGCGTCGAACCGGCCGCCTGGTTTCTGCAGCTGCGAAACGTGTACCGGCTGTCGGGACGGGACTTCACCTCGGACAATTTTGGGCTCGATGTGGAGTATCAGGCGTCGGGACAGGGGGCGCGCACCACGATCCCGGAGGTGGGCGGGCAGCAGACGTTGCTCCAGGTCGTCGGTCTGGACCGCATCGATCAGAACGGATCTCCCAATCCGGACGACCGGTTCGACTTTCGCCGGCAGACCATCAACTCGGACGAGGGGCTGATCTACTTCCCGTACCTACAGCCGTTCGGCGAGCGTATTCTAGAGGCCGCGGGGGAGAACGGGAGCCGAGACGCAGGGAAGCCGTTTGCGTTCAAGAACCTCTACACCAAGAAGAAGGCAAACGTCAAGAAGGAGGACGCGCAGAAAGACGTCTATCATCTCCGAGGGGAGTATACGGGCGGCGCCCAGCAATTTTATGACCTCAAGGCCTTTACCGGGCTGGTGGAAGGATCGGTAGAGGTGACCTCGGGGGGGCAGACCCTGCAAGAGGGGGCCGACTATCGCGTCGATTACCAGGGCGGGACGGTAAACATCACCAATGAGTCCTACCTCACCGCCGGGCGTGACATCGAAATCTCCTATGAGCAAAACAGCCTCTCGAGCCTGCAAAAAAAGACGCTGCTCGGGGCGCGGGCCGATTGGGCCTTGCAGGACCGGTTTTCGCTCGGGGCTACCGTCATGCGGCTCAGCCAAAAGTCGCCCGTCGACAAGTTTCGCATCGGCCAGGAACCGATCCAGAACACCATCTGGGGCCTCAACGGCTCGATGGACCTGGAGCCGCAGTGGCTTACGGAAGCAGTCGATGCCCTGCCGCTCGTGCAGACGCGGGCGGACAGCCGGCTGTCGGTCACCGGCGAGTTTGCCCAGCTCCGCCCCGGGCACACCACCACCGACGCGTTCCAGCGGACCCTGGATCGGGTCAGCAACAGCGAGACGGACAGCTACGCGTCGGATGAGCGCAACGGCGTCTCCTACATCGACGACTTTGAGGGCTTCGAAAATACCTTTTCCCTCCGCGAGCAGCCGGGGGCCTGGCAGATCAGCGCGGCGCCCGACTCGACGGCCGCCGCCCCGGAGCTCGACGGGGATGTCCCTGGGGACTACGGCGACAATCGGAAGCGGACGAACTGGCGCGGCGCCCTCGGGTGGTACCGACTCAACGAGAACATCCTGGAGAACCTTGATACGGAAGACGGGGGAGAGGCGACCGAACTCATCAACACCAACGAGGTCTTTGTAGGGCGCGATACGCAGGGCGAGGCCAATCCCACCCTTCGCACCCTCGACCTCTACTTCGATCCCTGGCAGCGGGGACCGTACAATTACACGAAAAGCCTGGAAGACTTCTTCCAGGAGCCGACAAAAGTATGGGGGGGCATTACTCGGTCTCTGCCGGAGGGGTACACGGACTTCTCGGTGCAGAACGTCGAGTTCGTCGAGTTCATCGTAAAGGTGTATCCCGAGAATGGAGGGGTCACCGATGGGGCCCGCCTCTTCGTCGATCTCGGCACGATTTCGGAGGACGTGGTGCCCAACCAGCGCATCGACATGGAGGACGGGCTCTCGCTCACCTTCAGTGAGGGGGACCTGGGCGCGCTCAGTCGCATTCCCAATGCCGAGCCGGGCGGGGGGCTTGATCTTCGGAACGGCCGGACGCAGGACCTGGGGCTCGACGGGCTTGTCTCCTACACCGACGGCACCTACGACGAGAGTGTTCTCGAGCAGAATTTCTATTCGGACTTCGTGGACCATGCGGATAGCCTCCGCGGGGCCGTCGGACAGCTTGGCCTCACGACCGCACAGCAAGAGCGCCTGGAGGCGGAGATCGCGCGCACGAAGGAGGATCCTTCCGCCGACGACTACCACTTCTACGAAAACGACCGGTACTTCAACACCCAGGAGTTTTTCCCAAATGGCGTCTCGGTTCAGCAGCGCCTGAGCCGATATCAGGCGGGCCAGGAGCTCAACGGCTTCGAGTCCCAAAACGAGCTGGCCGAGGACGTGAGTGTCAAACGAGGGGTGTCCCGCTCCCCCGACCGGGAGAAGCTCGATGGGGTTGGCAGTCAAATCAACATCGACAACAACTACTTCCAGTACGCCGTCCCCCTCGACCGGTTGGACGAGCGCGCCCAGACGGACCAGGGCCCGACCGACTACGTGGTGAGCAAGGTGGGCCAGGAAAAAGACTGGTACAAGGTCCGCATTCCGGTGAAGGCCTTTACGCGGCAGGTCGGCGCCATCGAAAACTTCGATGACATCAAGTCCATCCGCCTGTGGACGACCGGGCACAAGGCCCCCGTAACGATGCGGTTTGCGTCGCTGGAGCTGGTGGGCAGTCAGTGGCGGGCCTCGGAGCCGGTGGCAACACAGCCCGTGGAGGAAGACTCCATGTTGAATCGGGGAACGGGGGAGATCCGGGTTGCGAGCATCAACAACGAGGAGGACCTGAGCTATGAACCCCCGGCCGGGGCTGTGGTGGGCCAAAACCGCACGTCCCGCGGGGTCCAGCAGCGAAGCCGCGAGCAGGCACTCCTGATGAACGTAAGCCGGCTCGAGGCGGGCCAGCAGCGCGGGGTCTTCAAGACGTTCGGTCAGGGACTCGATCTGCTCAAGTATTCGAACCTGCGCATGTATACCCATCTGCACGGCTCCTCGAGCAGTCCTGGGGTCAAAGAGAAACTCGATAAGAACCTTCGGCTATTCGTGCGGCTGGGATCTGGGGAAACGGACGACTATTACGAGTACCAGCAGAAACTCAAGCCGGGGGACGTTCCCACGGCGGAGGGGTCTCAGGACCTGTGGCCCGAAACGTTTGAGATGAACCTGGTGCTTGAGCGCCTGAATCGACTCAAGATTCTTCGCGATCAGAGCGAGGTGCCGACGGACGAATCCTTTTCGAGCGATAACGTAGATCTGAACCTCGACTTCGCGCCGCCGAAGACCAAGCTCAGGGTACGTGGGACGCCCTCCTTGCGCAACATAAAGACGATCGTCGTCGGCGTGCGGCACACGGGCGATCGCAGCGAGGATCCGCCTGCACTCACGGACTTCGAGGTCTGGATGAATGAGCTTCGGGTGAGCGGCTTCGACGAGGAGAAGGGGTGGGCGGCCAACGCCAGTACCACCATCGACTTGGCCGACTTTGCTTCGATAAAGGGGAGCTTTCGGCGCCGAACGGATGGATTTGGGTCTCTGTCCAGCACCCTGAACGAGCGGAAGCAATCCAGCAGTACAAACTGGAGCCTCCGCACCGAGCTCAGTCTCGATGCGTTGCTGCCCGAAGACCAGGGGTGGCGCATTCCCGTGACTATGCAGCTGCAGTCGAGCCGAACGGTCCCCCGCTTCGATCCCAACCGCGGGGACGTGGAGGTCCGGAGCGCTGTAAAACAGTTCGACGCCCTGTCCGACGACAGCCTGAAGGCGGAGTTTCCGCGATTCGAGGACACGGGCCTGTCCGCCGACCAAATTCGCAGTCGGCTAAAAGACAGCGTGCGCACCGCGGCCGAGACGCGAAGCATGCGCCGTACGGTGACGGCCAATGTGTCGAGACAGGGCTCCGACTCGTGGTGGCTGCAGAAGACCATCGACGGAGTGTCGCTGAACTTCTCGTACCTCGACCAGTCGAGGCGCAATCCGCAGAAGCAGCTCGACGACGAGTGGAGATGGTCGGGGGACTTCACGTACCAGCTCGATTTTGGGCGGGCCCGGACGGTCCAACCGTTCTGGTTCGTGCCCGAAATTCCCGTGCTCGGGGCGCTGTCCGATCTCTCGTTCAACTACGTGCCCCGTTCGCTGTCGTTTTCGGCCAGTGCCAAGCGCAATGCCCGGACCACCCGGCGGCGACCCACCGGCCAGCGGACCAATCGAACCCGTCCGTACCGGGTGGCCTTCGAGTTTCGGGATCGGCAGCAGTTCAGCCACCGCCGCAACTTTAGCCTTCAGTACGATCCCTTCGAATTCCTGAGTCTCAGCTTCGACTCCAACACCCGCCAGAACTTCGACGATATTTCCTCGCGCCCCCAGAGAAACGTCGTGTTCGCGGAAAACTCGGTGGTGGGCAAACGCGTCCTGACCGACGTGGACACCTCGGCCTTCCTCACCAATCCGCAAGACTTTGGTCTGCCGGATGATTATTCGGCCCGTGACAGCCTCAACAACACGTTCTTCTTGGAGGAGCGGCAGATCCGCCGATCGGAGCTCGATGTCTTCCGGGATCTGCTCGTGGGGCGTGTGAGTCCGCGCACGAACGAATATGGCCAGCGGTTTTCGGCCACGCTGAGCATGGGATGGACCGACCGGCAGTGGCTCAACTGGATCGACCTGCAGGACATCTCTTACAACTCAAAGTTCAACTGGTCGAACGGGCCGAAGGGAAGCCTCCGGGGCGCAAATGTAAACAACTCCCTCACCCTGCGCACAGGGACAACCCTGCGCCCCAACAAGATCTGGGAGCGGTTTGGGTTCTTCCAGCGGCTGAAAGAAGCCCAGGGCGAGTCCGATCAGGGGGGGCGGCGCGGGGGGCGGGACCGCTCCTCCGGGGAGGACGAGGAGGGCGACGATGAAGGCGACGACGAGGCGTCGAAAGACGGCGACGGTCTGAGCTGGGACGACGTGCCTCTGCCCGATCCGATGGGGATGCTGCGCGGGTTTGCCCTCATGTTCCTCGATATCAACGACTTCAGCCTCAACTACAGTGGCGACTGGTCGGCCGCCTCCTCCAATGTGGGCACATTCAATCAAGACTCGACGGACGTGAATGCGAATTATCGCCTGCTTGATGCGGTGCGCGGAGACGGGCCGTCCATTGGCTACCGGCTTGGTCTCGAAAACTCGATCGATCCGCAGACCCGCATTCTGGAGGACCGAGAGGGCGGCCTTCAGGTGTCCGACGCGATCAGCAACAGCCATCGTTTCGAGGGCCGCACCGCCCTGAGTCCGAGCCGGTCCCTCCAGATCGACCTGAGCTGGAGGGTGGAATGGAGCCGGCAGACCGACGTGACCTTTCAACGCGGCGGAGAAAATGCCGGGAACGGGGGCGACGGGGCCACGGTGGAGCGGTTTCGGACCGAGAGCGGAGAAAACTCGGCCTCGGTGTGGGGCTTCGGCTCCATTGTGTCGCTGGTAGAAATGCAGGCGGATCGGATCTCTCAGAACGAGGGGGGCGATCCGGAGGAGGCGCTGCCGGCCAGCGAGGTGGCCCTCACCAATGCGTCGGTCTCGAGTGACTTCAAGACCGCCTACCTGACAGGAGGGGGCAGCGTGGGGGCGCACGGCTTTGCTCCGTTCCCGCTGCCTGGCTGGAATATCCGCTATTCAGGGCTGTCCGACTGGCCCCTTATCGGCCAGATCGTGAAGAGTGCTACGCTCAAGCACAGCTACAACGCGGAGTACCGGTCGAGCTACTCCTCCGACACGAGAGCCGGCGAGAAGGAGAACCCGCCGCTGAGCGGTCAGACGTCGTTTCTGAACTCGGACTTTAAGATCGGGTCGGCCCGCGTCAGCGAACAGTTTCGGCCGCTCCTCGGCGTCAACATTACGTGGCCGGGCAATCTAGAGACGAGTGTTGAATGGAGCCGGCAACTCGACACGTATCTGCGGACCGCCAACCTGAAGGTGGAAGAGGTGAAGACGAACCAGCTTTCGGGAAGCATCTCCTACCGGAAGCAAGGCCTCCGCATTCCCCTGTTTGGGCTCGGGCGCCTGGAAAATCAGATCCGGTTCTCGGTCACGCTGTCCCGATCGGTCAACGACGAGCGGAGCTACAACCTCCAGGGCGCAGTCGCGGATGTGTACAACGGTTCTCTCGATCCGAAGCAGGTAACGGATCCGGCGAGCGATTATGTCACGGTGCGGAAGCAGACGACTCGCCTCACGGTCCAGCCCGAGTTCAGCTACCAGCTCAGCGATCGGGTGACGGCCGATCTCCAACTCAAGTACGAGCGGTTCGATGGGGACAATCGGCGACCCTCCTTCACCCAGATCAATGGCGGATTTAACGTCCGGGTGAGCATCACGCAAAACTAGAACGAGGGCTGTAGGTACAGGCGGTCCCTGCCTGCGCGGCATCCTGCACACCGGACTCTCCCTGGAGATGGCGGCCCCTACTCAGAACGAAATCGTCGCGTGTCACCTTGGCCGCGTGCCCTACGAGCAGGCGTGGACGCTGCAGGAGCAGGTGCAGGAGCGCCTCATTGCGGCCAAGCGGTCCGAGCCGCCGGAGACGGTGCCCCACGTGCTGCTTCTGCTGGAGCACCCGCCCGTCTATACGCTCGGCAAGAGCGGCGACGCCGACAATCTGCTCGTGTCGGAAGAGCGGCTCGCTGATCTGGGAGCTGAGTTCCACCGCATCGGGCGGGGGGGCGATGTCACGTTCCACGGCCCCGGCCAGCTGGTGGGCTACCCGCTGTTCGACCTCGATCGGTTCTTCACGGATCTGGGCCGCTACCTGCGCACGCTCGAAGAGGTCATCATCCGCACCTGCGCCGCGTACGGCGTCACGGGCTCTCGGGTCGACGGGCGCACCGGCGTGTGGGTGGGGCCGGACGACCGGGGGCTGGAACGTAAAATCTGCGCGATGGGCGTGCGCTGCAGCCGGTGGGTCACCCTGCACGGCTTCGCGCTCAACGTGACCACCGACCTCGACTACTTCGACCACATCGTGCCCTGCGGCATCGACGACCGGGGGGTCACGTCGCTTTCCGCGGAGACCGACGCACCGGCGACGGTGGACAATGTGCGTGGCCTGGTAGTGGAGCACATCGCCGAGCTGTTCGGGGCCGACGTGACGGAGGTCCACGGAGCGAAGGCCCGGGACGTCCTCTCGGACCTGAGCGGCGCGGATGTCGTTTCGGCATGAGGCTCACTCGATTTATTCAGTCGTGGCTTCTTCCCCCTCTGCAATCTCATCGAGGTCCACGGGCGGCAGGTCGTGGTACCAGTCGTGGTGGGGCGACCAGGCGTGGCACTCGTGGCACTGCGTCTCGCGCCATACCTTGCCGCACTCGGGGCACTGGCCCTGCGTGTCGAACGTGTGCCAGGCGTGGCCGCACTCGCAGGTCCACTTTGCGCTCGACGGGGGCTCCCACTCGCACTCGGGGCAGTAAATCTCCATGGTTTTAGGAAAAGGCGTTGAGGAGGAGAAAGCCGGTTGACAGGGCCGCTGCCGGTGAATACTCTACTGCCGACTCGTGAGGCGTGAAACGTGAAGCGTGAGACGTATCGATGTCCAGAGTCGGGACTGCAGAACTCACACATCACTCCGCACGCATCGCGACCCGCACACGTTTTCTATCGATGTCGTTCCCCTTCGATTCATTCCGCCTCCATCATGCCGACCTTCGACCCCGACAACTTCACGACCCGCCTGCTCGCCGAATCGCTGTTCTACGACCTGGAGTACGGGCTCGTGGGCAGCGTGAGCCTCATCGATCCGGAGACGGAGCGGGAACTGTACCTCGCCTCCTTTATGCCCGACGACGGGACGTATCTGGTGGAGGAGGCGACGGCGTGGGAGGACGCCCCCGAGCTGGAGGACGAGACGGACGTGGCCTACGCCCTGGCCGTCGACAGCGACGTGCACGGCCGGTACGAGGTGCCGGAGGCAGCGGCGCAGTCGCTCCTGAAGCTGGCCCGCACACACGACCTGTTGCCGAGCGTCACCGTCCTGTTCGAGGACGAAGAACTGTGACTGCGTGTGGGCGTGGTGGCGTGTGGGCGTTTGGGCGTGGAAGTCGATAGCCACTATCCACCCGCAACGGTCGCCCAGGCCAGCAGGGCCCAGCCGACGATGAAGGCCACGCCGCCGATCGGGGTAATCGCGCCGAGCCAGCCGGTGTCGGTGAGGACGAGCAGGTACAGCGTTCCGGAGAAGATCACGATGCCGCCCACGAAGCAGTAGCCGGCCCAGTGGAGAAGCGGCCCCCATCCCTGCGCCACGGCCCATCCTACGACGAGCAGTGCCAGGGCATGATACATCTGGTACTGCACGCCGGTGCGGAACGTATCGAGGCGGTCCGGCGAGACGCGGCCTTCGAGGCCGTGCGCCCCGAACGCCCCGAGCGCCACGGCAATGCCCGCCAATACGGCACCGAGCCCAACGAAGAGGCGTGTCATCGACGAGCGATCACTCACGAGGGAAGAGAATTACACCGTATCTGGCGACTGCTGAAGAAGGTCCTGCAGCACGTCGAGGTCCGAGGCATCCCCGTCTTCGGGCACGGTTTCGGAGTCGGCCTCGCCCCAGAGACGACCGATGCGGTAGTGATCGCGCTTCTCAGGCAGGAAGATGTGCGCCACCACGTCGACGTAGTCAAGCACCACCCACTGAAGGTGGTCCATGCCCTCCCGCTTCCAGGGCTGTTCCCCGCACGCCTCCTCGATCTGGTCCACGATGTCATTGGCGATGGCCTTAATTTGGAGGTCCGACTCGCCGGTGCCGATGACGAAGAAGTCGGCCATGCTACTGACCTCCCGAAGGTCGATCACGGTGATGTCCGAGGCTCGTTTGTCGGCCATCGCGTCGACGACGCGCGCCGCGAGCACGGGGCTGGGGTTCTCAGGGGTCCGGCGAAGGGAAGGGTCTGCGGAGGAGGGTTGGTTGGGGGAAGCCATACGGTCAGGACATTGGTGTAGGGAGTGATGAGGGAAAACAGGAAGTCCGAATCAGGAGGCTAGGGGGATTCCTGAAACGGACGAAGTTGCTCGTAATCGCGTCCGATGACGACGGAGGCATCGAGGTAGTACTGCGGCTTGAGGTCCTGCCGCACTCGCTCGGACGGGATGCCGAGGGCCTCGGCCACGTTCTGGGCCGCCTCCAGGTTGCCGATCCGGTCGATGACCACCGAATGCTCCTGGTCGAAGGACGAATAGTTGCCCACGTCCACGACATCGAAGCCCCGGTCCCGCAAGTACTGCGTCGTGCGTTCGGCCAGCTGATCGACCCCCGCCCCGTTTCGCACTTCCACCTGGATGATCGAGCCCACGAGCTCGGAGGAGTCGGGGGCGGGGCGCTCCGGGCTCGGACCCGTGAAGAGGGTTCGCGTGGCGAGCGCATACAGAAGCACCAGCACGCTCAGTCCACCGATCGCGAGCGCGACGTTCAGCAGTCCGTTCGTGAGTCGGGAAGACCAGGGGGCCATACGCGCCGGGGGGAACAGCCGATTGGGGGAATCCGAACCGCGGGGCGTACCCGATCGCGCTGGGCCACCGCCAATCGGCGCCTGGAGGAAACGAGGCGCTTAGTTCGGGAGCAGGGGCGCCGTCTGGGAGAAGGCGCGTTGGCGATACGTGCCGTATGGACTCGCATAGCGCCCGTAGGGACTCTGCTGCACCTGCAGGTGGACCTTCACGTTCTCGGAGGGACGGTAGGCCACCTCTGCATTCCGCAGAAATACCTTCGTCTCCCGATTGCCAAAGGCGCCGTTGTTGGCGAGCGGATGGGCCACGCTCACGTCTACCCGGGCGGCCAGATCGGAGTTAAACCGCCACATCATGGAGTTGGTGTACATCCCCATCGAGGATGCGTTGCCGCCGAACGAGGAGAACGACATTTGATAGCTGTGGTTCATGCGGAAGTCTTCGGCCCCAAAGAGATTGCCAAGGGCGTTGGTCGCGCTCGAGCCGGTGTCGTACAGCTTGGTGACCACGGAGGAGTTCTGCTCGGCCGTTTCACGGAGTTGGGCGTGGGCCGGAGCCGTGACGCTCAGCACGAACACGAGACACAGGAGCGGAAGAATCGTGCGCATGGAAACCTCGTTCGTCGGTGTGAAAGAGACTGGAGGGGATGCCATCGAAAGTCTATGCGTCGTACTCCGGCGCAGTCGGTTTGTTCGCACTTCATTCCCGCCCCGGATCTAAGCACGAGACGGTTCGTGCGAAGCCCCGACCGAACGCCCCCGGCCATCTATGCCCGGGCCATCTATGTGTGTGACCGGCCCTCTTCGCCATGCTCGTACTCGGCATTGAAACCTCGTGCGACGACACGGCTGCGGCCGTGTGGGACGACGGCACAGTGCGGTCGAACGTCGTCTCCTCACAGGACGAGCTCCACGAGGAGTATGGGGGCGTGGTGCCGGAGATTGCTTCGCGCGACCATCAGCGGCTTATCGGGCCGGTCGTTCGGCGAGCCCTCGCCGACGCGTCGGTGGACGCCGCCGCGCTCGACGCCGTCGCCGTCACTCATGGACCGGGACTCCCCGGGTCGCTGCTCGTGGGGCTCAGCTTTGGGAAGGCGTTTGCCCGGGGGCTCGACGTGCCCCTCATCGGCGTGAATCACCTCGAGGGCCACGTCTGCTCGGTCGATCTGGACCCGCCACGCTCCGAGCGGCCCTATCTGTGTCTCGTCGTGTCCGGAGGGCACACCGAACTCGTGCACGTTGACCGAGCGTTCCGGCACGAAGTGCTTGGGCGCACCCGCGACGACGCGGCGGGCGAGGCGTTCGACAAGGTGGCCCAGCTGTTCGGGCTCGGCTACCCCGGCGGCCCCGAGATCGACCGCCGGGCCGAACACGGGGACCCGGCCTTCCATGAGTTTCCGCGAACACAGCTCGAGGACCTCGACTTTTCCTTCAGCGGACTCAAGACCTCGGTCCTCTACTACTTGCGCGACGCGTCGGACGCGGAGCGTGAGCATCTCCTCGACACCCACCTCGACGATCTCTGTGCGTCGGTACAAGCCGCGGTGGTCGACGTGCTCGTCGACGCTGTGCGGCGTGCGGTGGAGGCCGTCGGGGCCGAGCATGTGGCCGTTGTGGGAGGCGTGGCGGCCAACTCGTCGCTGCGCCAGCGCGTGGAGGCGGTCGGGGACGAAGAGGGAATCGAAGTGTCCGTGCCTGATCTGGCCTACTGCATGGACAACGCCGCCATGATTGCCGAGGCCGGGGCGCAGCGCCTCGAGGCCGGGCATACGAGTCCGGCGACGCTGGACGTGGACTCGAATCTTCAACTGTAGCTTCGGGGGAGGGGAGAACCACGGGGACGATTGACGTCCGATCCGGGGCGGACCTGTTCTCTCGGCCCTGTGTGTCTGAACGATTTGCTGCTGGTTTCTCTCGATCATGCACTCGCGTCGTCTTCTCGGCTTGGCCGCCGTCCTCCTGTTTGTCGGAGGACTGGCCGTCGGCATCGGGGGAGCGATTGTCTTCGGTTCCAACACGACGGCGTACGACGCTCCACGCAGTGTTTTTCTTCCGGAGGCCCCCTCCCTCGACACGGCGGTCGACTCGCTCGAGCAGGCAGGAGTGTTGGCCTCGGCCGCCACGTTCCGCTTCGTGGCGGAGGCCACGGGATGGGGGCAACAGATCAAGGCCGGGCACTACCGCATCGCGCCTCACAGTTCCAACTATCGCCTGCTCGACAAGCTGCGACGGGGCCTGCAAGATCCGGTGCGGCTGACCCTTCCGCCCGGGCGGCGCGCCGACGGACTGGCGCGGACCCTGGGGAAAACGCTTAACCCGGACGCCGCCGCGTTCCGGGCTACGCTCCGCGACACGAGTCTGGCCCCCGAACTGAGCACTACGCCCTCGCGCCTCTTCGGATACATGCTCCCCGAAACGTACGAGCTCTACTGGCAAACGGCCCCTGAGACCGTCATCCGTCGGGTCAAGGAGGCCTTCGATCGGTTCTATGCGCGTGAACTCGCTGCCGGGGCCGACAGCCTCGGCTTTACGAAGCGGGAGGTCGTGACGCTTGCTTCCATCGTCGAGAAAGAGGCGCTCTTCGACGCCGAGAAGCCGACGATCGCTGGGGTCTACGTGAACCGGCTCGAGCGGGGATGGCCCCTGCAGGCCGACCCGACCGTGCAGTACGCGCTGGTCGACACGGGGGGGCAGCGCGTGACCCGGGTACTTAACGAGCACCTCGAAATCGATCACCCCTACAACACCTATCAGATTCAGGGCCTGCCCCCCGGCCCCATCACCAATCCCTCGCCGTCGAGTCTCCGCGCCGCGGCCGCTCCCGAGCGGCACGAATACTTCTACTTCGCGGCCGATAGGACGGGGGGGCACACCTTCAGCCGCACGCTTCGAGAGCACAACCGCGCCGCCCAGAAGTATCAGCGGATGCTCGACCGGCGCGATGAGGAAACCTCGAATTAACCGGCCGCATGGTACTGCTAGAAGCGGTACCGGAGCCCGAACTGGAGTCGGTTTCGGGTCACCTCTTCGTCAACGATGGGAGTAGAAATCCCGTCTGCACCCGGGAAGGGCGTCCCCTCCTCGGTAAGCACGTACGGAGTGAACTGATCGTGACTCCGCTCCTGCATCCAACCCACGTCCACCGTCAGTTGCTCGCTGAAGGGGTAACTCAGCCCCAGCGAATAGAACGTCCGGGCCTGGTCGTGAGTCTCGCCGTCGGCGAACGTGAGGTCGAAATCTCGAGGGTCGGGCCGGTAGGCCACCCCGGCCCGCACAGCCAGGCCCGCTTCACTCGAGTACTCGAGGCCCCCCCGCCAGTTGAACACGTACCCGAAGGAGTCCTCAATTCGGTCGTTTTCCGCCGGAAAGTCGACAGACTCAGAGTCGAACTCTAGATTCGACCAATCGATGAACTGCATCCCGGCATTCACCCGGAGTCGGTCGCTTTTGAAGGCGAGTCCCGCGCCAAGCCGCCAGGGGGTCGTGATCCGGTAGTCGAACGTGCCCTTCCCTACCTCTTCGTTGGGGTCGTCGCCGTAGGCCAGCGACTGGCCATCGAGGAAGTCCGTACGAATGATGGCGTCCGTGAAGTCGTCCGTGACGGAGATCCAGGTCGGGGTTTCGGCCGTGAGGCCCACGCGCACGTTCGGGACGGGCATGGCCGAGAGGCCCATCCGCAGGTTGAAGCCGGTGAAGTCCGACGTGAAGCGCTCGCGGAATGTCATCTGGTCGAGCCCGCTGTAGAACTGATCGTTCCGCAACACTTCGTAGCCCTCGTTCTGGCCCTGGTCGATCTCGGTGAGCTCGTGTTCGAAGCGATACTCCCCGGTCGTGATGTTCGCTGAGACGCCCAGCATTAGATCCTTCGACGCCTCGAAGGCCCCCGAAAAATTGATTTCGTTCATTTGCCCTTCTTGCTGAACGGTGCCCTCCTGGCGAATGGGTAGAAACAGCGCGGCCTGCTCGAAGGGGTACTGGCCCGCGTCGTAGTCCTCCGGGAAGAATTCGATGGCTCCGCCCTGGAAGGCGACAAAGGAGAGGATGTTGCTGGTCACGTCGTCGGGAAAGAATACGCCCAGGGAATCAACCGCGTACTCGTTGCCCGTAGGAAGAAACTTGTCCGTGATCGAACTGCTATCGTTTCTGCCTCCGTACGAGAGCGTGCGATCGAACGTCTGGGAACGGGTGTAGCCGATGCCGAGAACAAACGATCCCTGTTGGGTCGGCACATCGTAGACCCCAGCAAGGCTTCCCAGGCGCGTGGACGAGTCCTCGCTCTCCTGGCTGAAGGTCGGGTCGTCTGCGGAGACCTGGAAGGTGGAGGCGTCTTCAGAGAGGAGCAGGTTGAGGTTGCCCGCCACTTCCGAACTGGTGTAGTAGCCGAGCCCGGCGGGGTTCGACGTCATGGCGCTGAGGTCGGCCCAGCCGGCCATGCTACCCCCACTGAGGCCAAGCGCGCGAGAACTGGACGCTGGCGTCCGGAGTGAAAAGCGAAGCACGTCGTCGGCCGTCTGCCCCTGTGCCGGGGAGGGCAGGCCGACCCACAGGAGCATGCCCAGTGCGAGAGATACAATCGTAGAGAGGGGGTAGGAATAGGTCATAGAAGGGGAGAAAAATGACACAGGCCGCACACGATCGGTCGACACGAACGATCGGTCCACACGAAAGGCCCGTGATGCGAGCACGGGCCCTTCGGACACGTCACCGAGAAGGAGCAAGGGTCTCGCTGTTATCCCTCATCCCCATCATCACTGCGGCTCCGGCTTCGGCTCCGATCGTTGTCGCCGCCGGAGCGGGAGGAGCTGCGGCTCGACCTGGCGCGACGGTCGGACGACGACGAGCGGGTCGAGGAGGCTCGTTGTCGCTTCGAAGTCCGCTGCCGCTTCGAGGCTCGTTGTCGCTTCGAGGCTCGTTGTCGCTTCGAGGCTCGTTGTCGCTTCGAGGCTCGTTGTCGCTTCGACGTCCGCTGTCGCTT
>CAZRPQ010000016.1:0-15640 GCA_964601725.1 uncultured Salinivenus sp.
TGCGGAGCGAATCTGAGGGGTTCATTTTTGCGTTGCGTGTTTTCTTATTGCGTGACGTGATTAAAATCGCTCAGACTGAGATGTGGACCCCCGTCTTTGGCATGCAAAAAGCCCTTGCCGAAAGAGGACAAGGGCTTCTTGCACGGAGAGGATGCCGATCGAGTGCGAAGCAGCAACCAGAGAAAGACTCTGTTTGCGTGGACAAAGACATTCAACGTCTCCGGACGCAGTTCAAGGGAGATGGGATCGAGGCTACAGTTCGTTGTTCTTGATATCCTGAATTTCCTGCCGCATTTCGTGGGCCAACTTTTTCAGGTCCATAAGACTTTTCCGGGCGCGGGTCCCCGCCGCCTTGTTGCCCTTCTCGTAGAACTTCATGAGGTCCTCTTCAGCCCCCTCAAGAATGTCGGTCAGTTGACTGTAGCGTTCGTCGAACGTGCTCATGCGTTTAAATTTACAAGTTGAGTGCTAGTGGATCAGTTGCGTAGAGGGGAACATAATGTGCCCCTCAACCGCTGTCAAGCCGGATCAGACGGGAAAGGCACCGCGCTCCCGCTCCTCGTCTGATTTGTCAAAAGGTTCAAGCATTGGGCCTCTTCCGTTCTACGAAGTCGTTACGGCTGGATTCGAGTCCCCGTTGGCCCCGGCCCACCGAAGAGGCCCTGGAGGCTCGTGACCAGCACCGGCAGTTCCGACTCGGACAGACGACGGACGGCCGAGGGCTCCGACACGTGCTCGGCGGTCACGGCGTCCGCTTCGACCACGTCCTTGCAGCCTCCCGCCTCGTCGGGCAGTCCCGACGTCTCGTCCGTCGTGAGCACACAGGCCACCGGATCAAAGGAGGCGTCCAGCGCCCGCCCCAGGGCCCGGACCGCCTCCACGGCCGACACCTCGCGCACCTCGCCGGTGTCCGGGACTTCCACGAGGCTAGACACGACGGGCAGGACGTGCTGCTTGAGAAGTGCCGCCACCCAGCCCGTGTTGGACGCCCGGAGCGACTCGTCGCCCTCCTTCTGAAAAAGCCCGCGGTCGACGCCTTGAATGCCCACCGTAGAGACCACCTCATCGGTCAAGGCCGCGACAATTTCTTGGTTCACCTCACGGACGGCCCGCTCCACGAGTCGACGCTGTTCTTCACTCTGCACGTCAAGAACCCCCTCTGTTCGGTCCGGAAAATAGCCTTTCGACTCAAGGGTTCGCTCAACCTTCTCCCCACTCCCGTGCAGGAGGAGACAGGTCGGACCCTGCGTCCCCGCCTCTGCGAAGCGCTGGGCGAGGGACTTCAGGAACAGGTCATCGCCGAGGTGATGACGATCGAGATAAACAATGTACAGGGATCGCATGCAGTTGAGAACTGAGACGAGAGTCTGAGTGAGGGACCAAGCCCTGAGACTGAGTCGGGCTCGGCTAGCCTGTATCAATGCATGAGTCGATGGTACGATTCGACGGCAGGCCTTCGGAAGTGGAATCTCAGGCCCCCGGTCGCGGCGGTCCGTCACGGCGTCCCTCACGCCGAGCCCCGAGGCCCCCCTGCGGAAACGTTCCAGAGCTGGCGCCAGGACCCTCCCACATCCTGGTCGAGGCGGGCACGAAGGATCCGGTAGAACAGCTGATCGAGAGCCTCGCAGTCCCACCCTCCGTCCATGTAGACCTCCCCGGCCACGAGGGAGCCGCCCGTGAGCACGCGGCGATCGCGTCGATCGTCGTGGACCTGCGGGTCCCGGGGTCGGTCTCCGTTCAGTTGAATGTCCGGGGGCGCGGGGGAGGGAGGGACCAAAGAGAAACGCAGCGCCAGACTCTATTCTGACGCTGCGCGGGAGAATCGGTACCGTCCGAGGGACGGAAAGAGGGCTGGAAGACCGTTTGCTTCGTTCGAGCCGTCCGGGGAATGGTCAGGAGCTCTCCGAGTCCGAGGCCGGGCTTGGCTCCTCCGGGGCCCCGTTGCCTCGTTCGGCGGGCTCGATCACCGCTTCAGTCACCTCCTCCAGGTCGAGATCATAGGTCTCGCCCGGTTCCCGGTTCGCCTCTCGGGGATCATTTCCTTCGCCGTCGAACTGGGGAATGTGCTCCTGCGGGGGCTCTTTGCCGGCGTCGCGGCCCAGCGGACTGCCCTCGTGGATGTAGAAGTCTTCGTTGGGGAGGGTATCGTTGTGGGCACGGGCGGCCTCGGCGGCCTCGCGCATGCTCTCGTCGGCGTTGTCGCGCATCTCGCCGAAGTTCCGATGGATCTTGCGCTTGAACCATTCGAAGAGGTACTCGAACGCCGCCCGGTCCCGCTCGAATTCCGGCCCGTACTCCCCGGCCCGAAGCTGATCGTCCATCTTCGACAGCGCCGACGCAAGGGCAAAAATGTAGATGGCATTGTTCGCGACCCGGGCCTGCTGGGCCTGGTGCTTCACCACGTCCTCGCGCTCCCACTTGCTCACGAGCTTGAAGTAGTGCGAGTGCTGCTGGATGAGGGCCGTGAGCGTGTCGGCCTGCTCCTGGAGGGCCGGATGTACGCTGCGGAGCTCGGGCGCGTTCGGCTTGAGCCCAAGGAACAGCTGCGCCCCCATCGGCAGGGCCTTCTTCAGAACGGCAGGGGTGGTGGCGGCCGTGAGGATGCGCGACAGGTTGTCGCCGATCGACTCGTCGGAGTCCCACAGCAGGGCCTCCTGAATCGACACCATCTTCTCGGCGAGCTGCTTGCCGCCGTAGGCAAAGATGAAGGACTGCATGACCTCGTTGGACCCCTCCACGATGCCGTGGATGCGGTTGTCTCGCCAGGCCCGTTCGAGTTCGTGCTCGGTCATGTAGCCTTCCCCGCCCATCATCTGCAGGGCCTCATCGATCACCTTCCACCCAAAATCGGAGCAGAACACCTTGGTGATGGCGGTCTCGACCATGATGTCCGTCTCGCCGCGATCGAGCATGCCCGTCACCATGTAGAGCATGGCGTCCATCGCGTAGGTGACCGCCGACATGCGGGCAATCTTCTGCTGGACGAGTTCGAAGTCGGCCAGCGGCCGTTCGAACTGGTAGCGGGTCTGGGCCCACTTGATGCCCTGCTCCTTCGCCGCCTTGGCGGCCCCGGTCACGCCGGCGCTGAGCGTACAGCGGCCGTAGTTGAGGCACGAGAGCGCCACCTTCAGGCCCGACCCTTCTTTGTGGAGCACATTGTCCTTCGGCACACGCACATCATTGAAGCGGAAGCGGGCCTGCCACGTCCCCCGGATGCCAGTTTTCGACCGGTTGTTCTCAAAAATCTCCACCCCCTCCATGTCCGGCGTCACGACGAGGGCGTTGACGCCCTGCTGTTCCAGCTCCCCGGTCTCGGGATCGGGCACCATGTTTTTGCACATGACCGTGAACAGGCCGCTCATGGCGCCCGAGGTGGACCACTTCTTCTCGCCGTTGAGAATGTAGTCGCCGTCGTCCGTCTTCACCGAAAAGGATTCCTGCGCCGCGGCGTCGGACCCCACGCTGGGCTCAGAAAGGCAGAACGCGCTCAGCTTTTCCTGGGCCACCATCGGGAGGTATTTTTCCTTCTGCTCCTCGGTGCCAAACATGACGATGGCCTTGCAGCCGATGGACTGATGGGCCGACACCATCACGGCCGTCGACGCGCAGTAGCGCCCGATGAGCTCCAGCACACGGTTGTAGCTGGTGACGCCCAAGCCGAGCCCCCCGTACTCCTCCGGGATGATCATCCCCATCACGCCCATGTCGAACAGGCGGTCAATGACCCAGTCAGGAATGTACTCCTCCTGATCGATCTCGACTCGAGGATGCTCATTCTCGAGGTACTCCTCGAGCTCTTCCAGGAGCACATCGCACTTTTCGCGTTCCTCGTCGCTCTCTCGGGGATAGGGAAAGATCAGTTCTTCCCGGAGCCGCCCCCAAAAGACGTTCTTGACGAAGCCCATGTCCTCGGGCTCGGGCCCCATCATCGACTCGATGTTCTGGATCATCTGCTGATCCTCTTCGGAAACTCCCTTGACGTCGCTGAGTCCTCCGTTTGACATGTCGTTGGAATCAAATTTATGCGCGTTGATTGAACGGGCCCGCGTTCGTGGGGGAGCCCACTGGACGCACCACACCGGCACTCCGACGCCGGACAATGGTACGCCCCTCAGTGACCAACCTGGAAGGGCTTCCAACACGGACAGGATCTGTAAAGGGGAGCCTGGATTTCGGTTCCTCTCAAGATCCCGTTCCGACCAGAATTCGCTGCTCTTTGTCGGTCCATTCTCCGGCTCTTCTGTTACGGACGATCAGCGGAGTACGGGGGTTGCGCGGGCCGTCGCGGACCCATACGTTTGCACGGCACACATTGTCGACAGGTCCCTTCCCTCATGCCTGCTTCCTTTTCTGCTCGCCTCCAACGCATTCAGTCCCAGAAAGACACGGCGGTGTGCGTGGGCCTGGACCCCGTGCCCTCCCGCCTCCCGGCACCGCTCCGCGACGGACGGCTACAAACGGACGCCGTGCGGGCATTTTGTTCGTCCATCGTAGAGGCCACCGCGCCGTACGCCTGCGCCTTCAAGCCCAACTTCGCGTTCTTCGAGGCCCTCGGCCCGGCGGGCTTGACGGTCCTGGATCAGGTCCTGGCCACCGTCCCGGACGATTGCCTCGTGATTGGGGACGCCAAGCGCGGGGACATCGGGCACTCGGCGCGCTTCTACGCCCAGGCCCTCTACGACGACTTCGGGCTGGACGCCTGTACGGTCTCGCCGTACCTGGGTGGGGACAGCGTGGCCCCGTTTCTGGAGCACGAGGGGACCTGTACGTTCGTCCTCGCGCGCACGTCGAACGAGGGGGCGGCGGACCTGCAGGAGGCATGCACCTGCGACGGGAAGCCCCTCTATCGGCACGTCGCGCAGAGCGTGGGCACGTGGGGGAGCGGAACAGAAGGCGAGGTGGGGCTCGTGGTGGGCGCGACCGCGCCAGATGCCCTGGCCGAACTCCGTGCAGATGCGCCCCCCCTTCCCTTCCTCATCCCCGGCGTGGGGGCGCAGGGCGGTGCGCCCGCAGCGGTGATGGACGCGGCCGCGACCGAGGAGGGTCCGGTGCTGGTCAACTCGAGCCGGAGCATCCTCTACGCCTCCGACGGCCCCGACTACGCCGAGGCGGCGGCCGACGCCGCAAAAACGCTTCGGGAGGCCCTGCGCGGATAATTCCTTCGTCTCAGAAGACGGAGAGAACGAGTCCTGCCGGCCCCGATCACTCTTCCAACCGTTCTTCGATTCGGTCGAGGCGATTCTCCAGCTCGACCAGTTTTTGGAGAATGAGCACGTGGGCCTTCTGGGCATCGATGCCCACCGGGCTCTCCTCGCTCTCGATCGTCCGTTTGATGCGATCGTAGGTCTCCTGGGGAATGTCAAAGTCGTCCATTTCGATAGGGGCAAATTACGATTTAAGAGAAGTGCTCCGTCGCCGCCTGCGTAAGCACCATGCCCTCCGAACCGCTCAGGTTGAGGGGGAATGGCTGATCGGCCCCCTCCACGTCCGTCCCCGGAATCCCACATCGCGCGTTGGAGGCATCGACCCCGTGGTTCGTCTTTAGAAGCAGCGCGGCGGTGGCGGGATCGGGGGCGCTTGAGGCCTCGACAGTCGCCATGAACTGCTGCTGGGCATCCCGCCAGTCGGCGAGGGCCTGGCCCACCGGCTCCAGGACGGAGGGCTCGGACGCCGGATCCCCATCGTGCGCCTCGGCTGCGTCGAGGGCCTCCGTCAACGCCTCCCGGGCCTCGTTGCAAGCCTGAATGGTGTCTTTCAGTTCGTCTACGGTATCGTCGACAAGCATTGGTGAGAGTGCCTGTTTGGAGACCAAGAAATCGGGGGTCGCCTCACTCTTCCTCCTTGCCCGAGGTCGGCGGTACGGTGAGAACCGGACAGGGCGCCGCACGGACCACACGCTCGGTGTTGCTTCCCAGTACGAACTGGTCGATACCGGTGAGTCCCCGGGTTGCCATCACGATGAGATCCGTCTCCGTCGTTTCCGCAAAGTCGATGATGTCCTGGGCCACGTCTCCCTCCCGTACGTGATATGCACTCTCTACGGCCGGCCCTCCCACGTTTTCGTTTAGCTGTTTGAGCCCCGTCTCCGCTTTGGCCACGATTTCGGGGTCCATCTCCACGACGCCCACCCCGGGGATGCCGGTGTCACTGAACGTGGGGAGCACCCGCTTCTCGGCGACGAAGAGGAGGTGCTGCGTCGCCCCGTAGCGGGCAACAATGTGCTTCGAGAGGCGCAGCGCCGAGCGGGAGTGGTCCGAAAAATCGATGGGGGCCAGTACATTCTCGTAGTCCAGGTCCGGCGCCGAGGCCGTCAGCTCGTCGCGTTCGCGGACCGTCATGACTGGACATCCTGCGCGGCGGACGAGCGTGTTCGCCACACTGCCCAGAATGAGCCGTCCGAGCCCCCCGCGACCGCGAGTGCCCATCACGACGAGGTCAATGGCGCGTCCCTCTAGGTGCTCCTGGATGGCGTCACCGATGTCCAGGTTCGGCCGCTGCGCGACGGCGGTTTCCACCTCGACCGCCGCGGAATCGCGGGCCAGCTCTTCCATTCGCTCCCGCGCCTCCGACTCGGCCCGTTCTTTGAGCTGTTCGAGTCGCACCTCGGCGTCCCCGAGTCCGTACCACCCTGTGCCAGGGTCGTTGACGACGTGGAGGAGGTGCAGCGTGGCGCCGAACTGATCGGCGACCGAGATGGCGTGGCTCAGCGCAGCGTCGGCACCGGCCGAGAAGTCGGTCGGGACCAGAAGGTGTTGGACGGTCATACGGAAGCGAGCAGGCGGAATGGTTCAAGGACGGACGAGGAGATGCGGCCCCTCCTACGCACTCGAATCGCCGGACGCCGGCAAGAGCGACCTTCCGAACGGCTTAGCGACAAACACCGGAGCTGGAGAGCGGCGCACAACCCGCTCGGCCACGCTCCCCAGAAGCATTCGTTCGAGCCCCGTTCGACCGTGCGTCGCGATGACGACGAGATCCACTTCATTCGTGTCGGCGTAGTCGAGAATGGTCGAGGGCGCGTACCCTACCTTTGCCTCGATCACGACGTGTTCGTACCCCACCTCGGTCCGGACAAGCTCGGCCAAATTCTGCTCGACGCGGTCGATGACCTGCGGGCCGGGCAAGTTGGCCGGCTCCACCCCGTAGGCGGACGGATAGACCACTTCCTCCACGGCGTGAAGCAGCGTAATTTGCGCGCCGTAGGTGAGGGCCAGCTCCTTGGCGTGCCGCAGGGCATCGAGTGAGGCGTCGGAGAAGTCGATGGGCACCAGAATATTGCGGACCGCCCAGGCCGGGGCCACGTCCTGATCGGCTTGCACAGTCAGCACGGGACACGGGGCGGCCCGGATCACTTCCTCGGCCACACTTCCGATGAGCAGGCGCTGCAGCCCGCGACGCCCCTGCGTGCCCGCCACGACCAGATCCACGTCGTGATCCTCGACGTACGTCACGATGGCCTGGGGCGGCAGCGCGTTCTCCTGCTGCTCTTGCACGAGCGTCAGCGCGTCCAGGTCGACGTGCTGGGGAGGATCGCCCTCTGCGGTGAGCAGATCGGTGAGGGCCTCCTGAGAAACGGGAAAGGACGAATCCGTCTCCGTCCCCTCTTCCTTCACATTGAGCACGTGGAGTTCGGCCTCGTGCCAGGCCGCCATTGCGGCGGCATACGGGAAGGCCCGTCCAGCGCCTGTCGAAAAATCGGTCGGCCAGAGAATGCGTCGAATTGAGAGCATGGCAGCCTGCAATGGGTGACAGATCGAGACACCACTAATGTAAAGAATCGGACACAGAATGTGAACCCGGGAGTCTGGGGCACTTTGGCTGTTCAGCCTTCGAAGCTGTTCAGCCTTCGAAAGGGGCCTGGAGGCTTAGGGGCGCGGGAACACCGAATCCCTGCCCGTCGCACTGCTTCCCGGATCAGGAGGGCGTGCTTCCATCCGAGGGACGGCCCAAAATCGAACCAGACGGCATACCACGCGTTAGGTGGAAACTTTTTTGTCTATTGTCTATACCGGGTGTGTGATATCCCCTCACAGTGACCTCCACTAATCTCCCCAGCCAACATGCGCGGAGTTAGCTTCAAGCCTCAGGACGCTGAGGATTTTTCGACCGGTGAGATTAAATCGTACGGGGGCATCTACGCCGCCACGGCCGAAGACTTCGCTGGTGCCTTCGAGATGGACTCGGACGACTTCATCGAGGTCGTTCAGACCTCCGACGTCGAGCCCCTCACCGAAGTTGGGGACGCCGACGAACCGGGAAAGTACAGCCTCTCTTTTGAACGCGAGGAGTTCGAGAAGCTCAAGGACCTTCTTCTGGAGCAGAAGGAAGAGTAGTCGGTCCGGTCATCGGTTTTGCCAAGGTTTTCCCCGCTCTGAACCGTCTCCCGGTTCGGAGCGGGTTTTTTGGTGGGACGGTCGTCACGCTGCTTCTGGAGTGGGCTCGTACTCCTCCACCTGCGTCAGCACCAAGACGGCCCCTCCCGCTGCGAGTCCCCCACCGATGGCGAACGGAATGGCAAACCCGAACTGGACGAAGAATCCTGCCACGAGCTGCCCCATGGCAATGCCGAGGCCAAACGCCACGGTGAGCACCGCGAGCTGGGCGCCCGACTGTCCCTGGGTGGTGTGATCCCCGGCCAAGGCGAGCGCCGGGGCGAAGACCAGAGCGCCCGCTCCCCCTTGTAGCACACGCACTCCGATCATCTGCCAGGGCGTCGTCACCAGTCCCTGCAGGCTTGTCGTGGGGACAAGGGCCAGGAGCCCAATCAGGATGAAGCGCTTGCGGCCCATCCGGTCACTCGCCCGCCCCACGACGGGCTGGAACGCAGCGAGGGCGGCAATGAGGGCCACAAATTCGACCGCAAACAGGAAGGGCCCCTGTCCCAGTCGGGCGTTCACCTCCGGCTCGATGGCCGACAGGAGCGCCATGCACGTCGCCATCACGAGGGTCGCCAGCCCCAGGGCGAAGATGGTGTCGAGTCCCCGTCCGGCCCGGTCCCAGATGCGCAGTGCCAGTCGGCGGGGCGCCGGGCCGGTGCCCTCCGGATCCTGCACCAGCAGCCCCACGAGCCCCGTCCCGAGAAAGGCCGTCCCGGCCGCGACCCCGAAGGTGGCCTCGAAGCCGGTGATCTGCACGCCGCCGGGAAGCGAGAAAGGCCCCAGTTCGAGCAGGGCACTCGCCAAGAGCGGCCCGCTTCCGAAGCCAATGAGCCGAAAGGAATTGTACACGCCCATGTTGGCCCCCCGGCTTCCCGCATCGCTCAGCTCATTGACGATGGCGAGGCTCGCCGTGATGGTGAAGGCGGCCGCGAGTCCCTGCAGGATTCGGAGCGCGAAGAGGTGCCAGTAGGCGGTCGCGGCCGCGAAGGCAAGGTTGATCGCGCCAAGCACCACCAGGCCGCCGAGCACGAAGATTTTTCGGCGCCCCACCCGGTCGGACAGGCGACCGGCCATGGGCTGCGCGATGCTGCTGGCGATGCCGAACAGGGCCAACACGACGCCCGCGACCATGGACGAGGGGATTCCAAAGACAAGGCCCCCCACCGCCTCGCTGGCCACGTAGAGCGGCAGAACAATGATGAGAAACGAATTCCCGACGGCGTCCGCCATGCGGGCCACCGCGAGGGCCAGCACTCGCCGGTCGACGCCAAAGAGCAAATCAGACGAGGAAGAGTCGGCGGCCATATTCGAGTGGATGGGCGGGAAGGAAATTGTGCCGGGGACGCCTCCCAGAAACACGGCGGACGGCAGACCACTGGCCGCCGAAACGCGGCGCCTCTTCACGAACTGCAGTGGCCCCACGGTCGACGCTGGGGACCCGATCTACGAATGGACTCGCTCGAGGGCCCGGCGCTGCGTCCTCAGGGTGTCGTCGAGCTCCGCCTCCCCGTGGCAGGTGCCAAAGAACATGGCCTCGAACTGGGACGGCGGCAGGTAGATGCCCTCCTCCAACATGGCGTGAAAGTAGGCGGCGTACCGCTCGGTGTCCGACATTTTGGCCGTGTCCTGATCCACCACACGCTCGTCGGTGAAGAACAGGCTCCCCATGGCCCCCACCTGGTGGGTCGTGTAGTCGAGCCCCAGCGCGTCGAGATTGTGCTCCGTCCCCTCCTGGAGCGCCTCGGCGTAGTCCTCCAGCTGGTCGTAGATGCGGTCTTTTTCCTCGGCGATCTTCGAGAGAATGGCGTGCCCGGCCCGCATGGCCAGCGGATTGCCGCTGAGGGTGCCCGCCTGGTAGACCGGACCGGTCGGCGACACGTAGTCCATAATCTCTTGCCGCCCGCCATAGGCCCCGACCGGCAGGCCGCCCCCGATAATTTTGCCGAGGCACGTGAGATCGGGAATCACGCCGTAGCGCTCCTGGGCGCCGCCCGGCGCCACGCGGAAGCCAGTCATGACCTCGTCGAAGATGAGGACGATGTCGTGGGCGTCGCACAGCTCGCGCAGCCCTTCGAGGAAGCCCGGTTCCGGCGGGATGCACCCCATGTTGCCCGCGATGGGCTCCAGGATGATGCAGGCCACCTCGCCCTGATTGGCCTCCACGAGCTGCTGCACGTGGTCGAGGTCGTTGTACTGGGCGAGAAGCGTGTCCTTTGCATTTCCTTCCGTCACGCCGGGCGAATCGGGCTCGCTGAGCGTCATGGGCCCGCTCCCGGCGGCGATCAGAAAGAAGTCCCCGTGGCCGTGGTAGTTGCCCTCAAACTTGATGATCTTATCGCGGTCGGTATAGCCCCGCGCCAGGCGGGCGGCGCTCATGGTGGCCTCCGTGCCGGAGTTGACCATCCGGACTTTTTCGACGGACGGCACGAGGTCGCAGACGATCTCGGCCACCTCGATCTCGATCTCCGTGGGCGCGCCGAAGGAGGTCGACGCCTCGGCCTGATCCTGCACCGCCTCCACCACGTCGGGGTGGGCGTGGCCGAAGATCATGGGCCCCCAGGAGGCCACGTAGTCGAGATACTCGTTCTCGTCGGAATCTTCGAGGTACGCGCCCTCTCCCTCTTCGATGAAGAGGGGCGTGCCGCCCACGCTGTCGAAGGCGCGGGCGGGCGAGTTCACGCCCCCAGGGATGGAGTGCTGGGCGCGCTCGTAAAATCGGCGGCTGTGTTCGAGAGCCAGGTCGGACGGGGCAACTTCCATGGCGACGATGGGGCGTGACGAATGCGTGCGGCGTGGACTGGACCGGGGAGGAACCTCGCGTCAGCCCGGCGCGGGTTGGTGTACGCGCCGGTAGAGGGCGTGAAGCCGGAGTTCCCCGTTCGCTTCGACGCGTTCAGGCGACTGCACTTCCATAAATGGTGTATCGAATGTTGGGACGTCCAGATCCGACGGACTGAAGAGCATTGCAACATCGTCGAGGCCCTGGGCGTCTTCCGGGCCTTCCTCCGCCGGCGCGGCAGGAACGGTCAGGTACAGCCAGCCGCCCGGATTGAGCAACGGGTAGACCTGTTGAAGAAGGGCCTCCAGGTCCGTCGGCGCGTCGAGGTAGGCCTCCGTGCGGGCGGCAATCACCCAGTCAAACGTCGCGTCCAGGTCGTCGAGGCCCTGCAGGGAGGTCTGCTGAATGCAGGAGCGGGCGGTCTCGTCGTCCACCAGCTCGCGGATCACGGCCCGCGTGCTCTCCACCATCTCGGCCCGCGGGTCGCAGGCGTGCATCGGAAACCCGAGTCGCAGGAGCGCCTGTGCGTGTCGGCCCGAGTCGCAGCCCAGGTTGAGCATCGGGGTCGAGACCGGAACAGAGGCCAGGGTGCGAAGCAGCTCGTCGGACGGAGCGTCGGTCGGGGGGGCGGAGCTCATGGTCTCGGATCGTTTGGCGGAAAGCTACATCCCGGAACAGCCCAGGCCATCGATTACGACTCTTCCGGCGACCGCGATTCCGGCGGAGAACTGGACGGCTCGTCCGGAGGGGAGACCGGTTGGTCGGAGGAAACCTCCGGATCGGCCGTCCCCTCGGAACGAGTCCACTTGCGTGCGCCGGTCGTGCGCCCACAGCTTGGGCACCGCTCGGAGGCGCCCTTCAGGTCGTGACGAGGCAGCTGGTGAAGGGGACGGAGCGGATAGGTCCGTGAGCGGCCATCGCCGCCGAAACGCAATTGACTGATCTCGATCGGCAGATCGAGCTGAGCAACGGTTGCCTCGCCGAAGGCCTCAATGAGTAGCGGATGCGTGTTGAGGCCCGCCGTCACCTCGAAATGGTCGATGCCGTGCTGCCCCGCCTCTGCACGCACCTCAACGTCCAGCTCGTAGCTGGTGTTGACGTGATCGGTGATGTACGTGATCGGGACGACCAGGGCCGACCGGTGCCCCTGGTCGACGAGGGTCCGGAGCGTCTCGGAGGTGGAGGGCGAGAGCCAGCGATCCGGCCCAATCACGCTCTGGAAGGCCGTGTGGAAGGGCCGATCTCGGCCCCGAAGACGCATCACCTGCTCCACCGTCGAATGCACGTGGCAACAGTACGGATCCTCCCGCTCCTGTCGGCTCCGGAAGGGCGTATCGTGGGCGCTGAAGACGAGAGCGGCCTCGTCGCGAACCTCTTGGGGAAACCGCTGGAGCGCCTCGTCGATGCGCTCCGACACCGCCTGCACGTACTTGGGATTGGCGGCGTACTCCAGCACTGCGGTCGTGGGCCAGGGGGGGCGCTCCCCGGCGTCCGCAAGGGCTTGCCAGTAGGCCAGCGCGGACCCGGTCGTGGAGGTCGAGTACTGTGGATACGCCGGGAGAAGGACGACCTTGTCGATGCCGTCGTCCGCCATCTGCGCCGCCGTGTCTTCCCCGAACGGATGCCAGTACCGCATCGCCGGGTACGTACGGAAGTCGACCCCTGTAGGCTCCCCGTAGCGGTCGTTGAGATGCCGTTGGAGCGCCTCGGCCTGCACCTCAGCGAGCCGCGTGAGGGGAGACCCTCCCCCAATCATCTCGTAGCGCTCCCGCAGCGAGTCGGCCCGCAGATACGCAATCGCCTTCGCCAGCCAGTGCCGAATCCCTCCGCCCACCGGCAGATCGAGGAGGGCGGGGTCCATCAACAGGTTGTACAAAAACGGCTCGACGTCATCGAGGCACGCCGGCCCGCCCAGATTGAACAGGACGACCCCCACCCGGTCTCCGTCCTCAATCCGGAGCGGGGAGGCCGTATATTCGCCGGGAAGTGTCCGCTGGTCGGGATCATAGGCGCGGAAGAATTCCAGTGGGGTCATACGGGCCGATCGTGGCTCGGGGACCGAAATAAAAGTCAGCGGGAATGCCGTTGATTTGTGCGCACCCCCCTCATTTCAGTTCCAGAACCGCGTTGAACTTTGCCCTAAAACCTGCTGTCATCATTCTCTTCACACGGTACCGTCGGGCGCCTCGTCCTCGGTCAAATCGAGCCAGTCGCGGGCCGTGAAATACCACTGGGCATCGGCTTCGGGCGTCCCGGGCTCGGGCGAATAGTCGTAGGGCCACTGCACCTGCGGCGGCATGCTCATGAGGATGCTCTCTGTGCGCCCCTCGGACTCGAGCCCAAACTTGGTGCCCCGGTCGTACACCAGGTTGAACTCCACGTATCGGCCCCGTCGAACCCGCTGATAGGCCTTCTCGCGCGGGCCGTAGTCCTCGTCCCGTCGCCGCTCCACGATGGGAAGATAAGACTTCAAGAAGGCCCGCCCCGCCTCCCTCGTGAAAAAGAACAGGCCCTCCGGATCCTCGCGGAGGTAGTCGTAAAAAATGCCGCCCACGCCCCGCGCCTCGTTCCGGTGGTCGAGATAGAAGTAGTCGTCGCACGCCTGCTTGAAGGCATCGTAGTCGGCCACGTCGTGGCGGTCGCACACCGTCTTCCAGATGCGATGAAAGTGCTGGGTGTCGTCGAGGCGCGGGTAGTAGGGCGTCAGATCGGCCCCGCCCCCAAACCACTGGTCGAGGGGGTTCATGCGGTCCTCTCCCAACGCGAAGTACCGGAAGTTGGCGTGGACGGTCGGGATGTGGGGGGACTGGGGATGCACGACGAGAGACAGGCCGGTGGCGTAGAAGGGGGCCTCCTCCACGTCGAACTCGCGGGCCATTCGGTCCGGCAGCGGCCCGTGCACTGCCGACGTGTTGACGCCTCCTTTTTCGAACACGTCGCCCCCCTCGATAACCGCCGTGATCCCCCCGCCCCCTTCGTCCCGGGACCAGCGATCGACCTCGAAGGACGCCCCGTCGTCGAGGTCGTCCAGCGCCCGGGTGATTCGGATCTGGAGGGCCTCCACAAACCGCTTCATGCGGTGGGCCATTGGGATGTCGTCTCGGGGATCCTCCCGAAGGGTCTCGAGGCGCTCGAAGGTGTCGGCCATTTCCGAGGTGAGGGCCGGTGTGAGGGATACATTGCGTGTGAGTGCGATACGGGGACGGGAGCGGCTGCGTTCGTGGCGTCAGGATCTCCCTCCCATTTTTCACCAAACCAATGCCCTCAAGGCTTGGCCCGGTCGAGCACGCGCCGGATTGTCTCGTGCATGGCGTCGGTGGCCGCCTCGGCCCAGACGGACGGCGGCTCGGCCACAACGGTCTCCCGCCGGGGGCTCGCGGGATGCTCGACGCGGAGCAGGGCGTGATGAAGTGCAATGGCGCGGGCCCCAAGCGACGACGGCGCCCCGTATCGCTGATCTCCCACCACCGGATGGCCCCGACTCGTGGCCTGGAGACGAATCTGGTGGGGACGACCGGTCCGGAGCTCGATCTGCAGGAGGGTGCGCTCGGCGCCCACGTCGAGGGCCTGCCAGTCCAGAACGGCCCGCTTTCCGGCCGGATGCTCGGGGTCGACGAGGCGGGGCTGCCGGTCGGGCTTCGCAATGTAGTCGGTCCACGTGCCGATGCCGCGCAGCGTCCCCTCCACGACGACCAGGTACCGCTTCTCCACGAGCCGCTCCCGAAACTGCCGGGACAGCTGCCGGGCGGCGTCCGAGGTGCGGGCCAGCACCATGATCCCCGACGCCGGCCGGTCGAGCCGGTGCACCAGCCCCAGAAACGGCTCGCCCTCCCCTTCGCCGACCAGTCGTTCTTTCCCGCGCGTCACGACGTCCGGATCGCCGGTGTGATCGGGCTGGGCCAGCAGGCCCGGCGGCTTGTCGATGACCAGAAGCTGCTCGTCGCGGTGGAGAATCGTCACGGCGGTAGGTGGGACCCGGAGAGACAAAACTGAGCAAGAAAACCTCCTTCCGTCTGTTGACTCCGATACGCGGGGCGTTCATCTTGTGGCCCAGCGACGAAATCCCTCCTCCCCTTCCCTGATCTTCCCCCTTGGTATGCAACTGACTGGTTTCGTTCGATCCCTCCCCCCTCTCTTCGTCGCCGGAGCGCTCCTCGGAGCATTGAGTGTCGACGATGCATCGGCCCAGATGCATCCCCTGTCCGGTGGTGAACCGGACGAGGCCAACACCGCACCTCCGGCTCCGTCGGCGGACGCGGTCCCCTTTACGATCACACCCGTCTCGATTCCCATCTCCGAGGGCATCGACCTGGACGGGCGCCTGTACCGGCCGGAGGCGGACACCGCCGTCGCCACCCTCTTCTCCATGACCCCGTACACCGCCGACGACGCCCACCAGTACGGCACCTACTTCGCCCGTCACGGCTACGCATACCTTAATGTAGACGTGCGGGGCCGCGGGGGGTCCGACGGCACGTTCCGG
>CAZRPQ010000017.1:0-15164 GCA_964601725.1 uncultured Salinivenus sp.
TGTGCATGTTCTTCGACCTTCGACTGCAGCGTGAGCTGAATCTTTCCGAGGAGCTGCGAGATCCGGGCGGCGCTCAGATCGAGCACCTCGCCAATTTCACTGAGCGTGAGGTCTTCGGTGTAGTACAGTCCCAGAATGGTCTGCTGGCGCTCCGGAAGCGTCTGGATCAGGTCGTTGAGGTGCTTCTGCGTGGAGGCTTTTTCGAGCTGTTCGAAGCCGGCCTCCGCCTCTTCGTTTGGGAGAACATCGAGCATCGTCTGCTCCTCGTCGTCAATGGGGCGCGATAACGACAGCGAGAAGCGACCTTGTGCGTCGCGGAGCAGCTCATGGTAGTCGTCCAGGGAGAGGCCCATGTAGTTGGCCACGTCCTCGTCCGAGGGGTCCTCGCCCAACATCTGCCGAAGCGTGGACAGGGCCTCCTGAACCGCCCCCATCTTTTTCCGCTTGTTGCGCGAGAGCACGTCGATTGAACGCAGGTAGTCAATCACGTTGCCCCGAATCCGCCGGTAGGCGTGGGTAGCAAAGCGCGCCTTCTCCGGATCGTAGTTGTCCAGGGCCTCAAGAAGCCCGACGATCCCAACGCTCTCCAGGTCCTCGTGCGCCGCGAGGAGGTGATCGGGGACACTGATCTTGCCGATGATGGAGCGCACGAGGGGGAGGGCAGCCATTACGACGGCCTCCCGATTTTCTTCGGTCGGCTCGTCGAGATACTGCTCTACAATAGGCTGCAGATCACGGTCCATGGCAGTACAGATTCAGCGAACAGGACGTTGTTGAGAGGACCTCAGGCTGTCTGGGGCTCGGGGGCGTTCGTGGCGTCGTCGGGGTCCACGTCGGCGGTCTGTTCGGGGGAGGTCTTCGGGGCGTCGTCGGCGTCCTCGGGAGGAGGCTCGTGGGCGATGATGCGCTGGGCCGCGGCGAGGCCGACGGCTAGGGTAAGATAGGCCACCAGGCCCGACGTAGCGGTAGTGAGCAGGACGTGGTCAAGCGAGGCCCCGCCCCACATCTGCTGCAAAAATATCAGAATGCCGAACAGCACACTCACCTTGGTGATGAATGCGTGGCGAGACGCAGAATCGAAGGAATTCATTGGCGAAATCGCGGTCGGATTACAAAGACCGTGCAGGGAGGGATCGGGTTAGGGGAGGGCTGGGGAGGGGGTATGTCGCTTGTGGGCCATGGCGCGCGCCAGCGTCGCGAAGGCTTCGTGCATGGCGTCGTCCGTCCGCACCACTGGCGTCTGGGCCGATACAGACTGGCGAACCGAATGCGCGAACGGCACCCAGCCCAGCATGCTTGGGGCCTGGTCCATAAAGCGGGTCGTGATTGCCTTGAAGCGCTCCGCGATGCTGTGTGCGTCGGCCTCGTCGTCGGCGAAGTTGACGACGACGCCGAGCGGGTAGTCGGGATCGGCCGTCCAGAGCAGCTTGGCGAGCCGGTAGGCATCGGCCACGGCGGTGGGCTCGCCGACGAGCACGAGGGCGCCGAGATCGGCACGATCCAGCGCCCAGCGCACAGGCCCGTCGGTGCCGGCGGGGGCGTCGATGAGCACGTAGTCGTAGTCGCCCCGCAGGTCTTCGATCAACGCATCGAGCGCCGAGTACAGGGCGTCGCCTTCTATTCGAGGCCGTTTGCGGGGGCGGCGAGCGGCCTGGATAAGCGTGAGTCCGGTCTCGGTCTCATGCAGCGCCTCTCCGGGGGGGCTGGCATCGTCCACTGTGTCGAGCACCGTCGTGGGGGGGATCTCGTTGAGAAGAATCGGACTGTCGCTCTGGCCCACGTCCGCGTCGACGAGCGCCACGCGGTGGTCCTCCTGGGCCAGCATCTCGGCCACGTTGACCGTGACGACGCTCTTGCCCACCCCTCCCTTGCCGCTGGCAAAGGCGATAATGTTAGTGGTTATTTCCATCGGTGCGCGGTACCAGTCGAGATGAGGCAGCACACAGAGAGCGCTTGCCGGCTCGTCCTACAGGTCCATGACGTCTTCCACGAACCACTTCAGTGAAAAGGCGCGGGCCCCGCCGGGCACTTTGGGACCCTCCGAAACGAACTGCACGGGCAGATCGAGCATGGTGAGCCACTCCACCACGCGGCCCCAGGTGCGAGTCTCATCGAGGTGCGTAATCGATGCCGCATCTAGTTGAATGGGCAGGTGCTGCAGGGACTCTGCCTTGAGACTGTCGAACCCGTGCGTGGCACTCAGTACGAAATGCACACGCAGGGATCGAAGGCGCCGGAATACGCGCTCAAATCGGCGCAGCGTCGAGTGGGATTCGGCGAGCGGAAGCTGCAGGGGGGGAGTGTCGATCAAGAGGCGTCCAAAGCTTCGGGCGCGTTTCAGGGCCTGGACCATCTCGTCCTCGGTGCGCACGTTCTGGACGGCAATCCCGTGTCGCTGGTAGAGGCGCAAGGGGTTCTGGTAGGCCGTGCCATGATCCTCCTCCGGGGGGAGGTGGAGCACGACCGGTTCGCCCCCCTCGAGCAGGTGGTCGTGCTTGGCCAGCTTGAGGAGCAGCGAGGTCTTGCCGGCGCCGCTGGGCCCAATCACTGCGAGAGGGGCCGGGGCGGGATCGGGGTCGGCCACGTCGATGCGCCGGCACAGCGACTGGGCAAACGCCCAGCGCAGGTCTTCCGGGGCATCGTTCGCGAGGTCTACACCGCGGTCGGACAGGTCGTCGAAGAGTCGAGTCGCGGTTTCGGGGCGCAGTCCTTTGTCCAAAAGCACGTCGTAGAGGGGATGGTGTGCCCATCCCGTCGAGTCGGCCGTCCGGCTCTCCCCGCGCGGCTGATCTGCGTCGCGGAATGGGGACTGTCCACCGGGGGACGCGCGCTCCGTGCCCCCATCGTCCGCGTCCTCCTGGGAGGAAGAGACCGGGAAGATCCGACCTCGGCCCGTCTCCTGCTGCCGGGCCAGTACTCGTGCAAAGTCCTCGCCCTCGTCCGGCGGAGGCCCGGAGGAGTCGCCGGGCGGGGGGGACGCGCCTTCGTCCCGCGTACCGGCCCCGACGCCTTCGGCGCCCGGGTGCTCGCCGGACTCGGGCTCATCGTCGGGAACCGGCAGGGACCCGTCGCTCGGGGGCTTGGGCACGCGCCCCTTCGACGTGTGCTGAGGCGCAGCGTTGGCCGAATCGGAGTCCACCATCACGGAAATCCGTGCGGGGGCCTCCGCCGTGGCCGGCGTAGACTCCATCAGCACCACCTCGTCTCCCAGCTCGCTCCGCGCCTTGGCGAGAGCGGCCTGGATGCTAGGACCGGTCAGGGTCTTCACAGGCATGGGTACGTGCTAGCTGAACGAAAACTATGCGGATCCACGAACGGCTACGGGGTGGCCTGGGCCATGGCCGAGAGCTCTGCGCCCGACGCATTGGCGGCACCCGTGGGGATGCTCACCTGATCGATCACGTCCACCGGGGCCTCGGAGGTCAGGTCGTTGTAGGAGAGAACCGTGATGTCGGAGACCATCGGTTCGAGGAACTGGTAGAGCGTTGCCCGCAGCACTGGGGAGGTCAGGAGCACCGGCGCGCGGTCGTTCCCAATCAACTGTTTGGCCTTTTCGTCGACGGCCTCCACCAGGGCCTCCGCACGCTCGGGCTGCATGCCCAGCGTGTTGGCGTTGAGGTTGCCCTGCTCGGCCTGCTCGAGGAGGTGTTGCTCCAGAGACGGGTCGATCACGAATGCCTTGAGGCGTCCGTCCGGGCCGGAGAACTCGCGGGTGATGGTGGGGGCCAGCGCGGCCCGGCAGTGCTCGGTGAGCACCTCCACTGTCTGGGTCTGGGAGGCATGATCGGCCAGGGCCTCCAGAATCGTCACGAGGTCGCGGATGGGCACCCGCTCCTCCAGCAGGCGCTGCAGCACCTTCCGGATGCTGCCGAGTGAGAGGAGGTCCGGCACCAGCTCGTCGACGAGGGCGGGGGCGGTCTCCTTCACCTTGTCCAGCATCTCCTGCACCTCCTGCCGGTCCAGAAGGCGGTAGGCATTCTTGCGCAGTTCCTCCAGCAGGTGCGTCGTAATCACCGCCGGGGGCTCGATGACCGTGAGGCCCAGTCGCTCAGCCTCCGACAGGTTGTGCTCCGCCACCCACACCGCGGGCAGCCCAAAGGTGGGGTCCTCCACCCGGATGCCCGAGGGCACCTCATCGATGTCGTCGGGCAGCAGCGCGAGCTGATAGCCCGGCATCACCTCGCCCTCCCCAATGGGATTTCCGCGGAGCTTGATCACGTACTGGTTCGACTCCATGTCCACATTGTCCCGGATGCGCACCGGGGGGATGACAATGCCCAGCTCTTCGGCCAGCTGCTTCCGCAGCATCTTCACTCGTTCCAGCAGGTCCCCCCCCTGGTCCGGGTCCACCAGCGAGATGAGTCCGTAGCCAATCTCCAGCTCCAGGGGGTCTACCAGAAGCAGGTCCGACGGGCTCTCCTCGTCCTCCTCGGCCTCGGCCTCCGCCTCGGCTTTCCGGCGCTCGGCCTCCGCTTCCGCCTTCGCCTGCTCCTCGTGGCTGCGGAAGTACCACAGCAGAAGGATGCCGCCCCCCAGCAGCCAGAACGGAATCATCGGCAGGGCGGGCACGAGCCCCATCAGGACCAGAAACACCCCCGTGATGAGCAGGGGCGGCAGCTTGTCGGTCAGCTGTCCCTTCATCTCGCTGGCGAGGGAGCCCTCGTTGCCGCTGGCGCGAGAGACGATGATGCCGGCCGCCGTGGAGATCAAAAGCGCCGGGATCTGCGAGACCAGTCCGTCCCCGATCGAGAGCCGCGTGAACGCGGTCGTGGCTTCCCCCATTGCCATTCCGTGCTGGGCCATCCCGATGATGAGTCCCCCAACCACGTTGATGCCCGTAATGAGAATGCCGGCGATGGCCTCCCCCTTCACAAACTTGCTTGCCCCGTCCATCGCGCCGTAGAAGTCGGCTTCCTGGGTGACCTGCTCGCGGCGCTCCTTGGCTTCTCCCTCGTCGATGAGGCCCGAGTTGAGGTCGGCGTCGATGGCCATTTGCTTGCCCGGCATCGCGTCGAGCGTAAAGCGCGCGGCCACCTCGGAGATGCGCTCGGTGCCCTTCGTGATGACGACGAAGTTGATGATGACGAGCACGAGGAAGATAATGGCCCCCACGACGTAGTTGCCCCCCACCACGAACTGCCCAAACGCATTGATCAGCGCCCCCGCCTCTGCGTCTCCCAGAATGAGGCGCGTGGACGCGACGTTGAGCGAGAGCCGGAAGAGCGTCGTGGTGAGCAGGAGCCCCGGAAAAATCGCAAATTCCAGCGGCCGCGTGGCATAAAAGGCCGTCAGGAGCACCCCCAGGCTCAGCGCCAGGTCCGTTGCCAGCAGAAAGTCGAGCAGGAAGCTGGGGAGCGGCACCACCATCACAAACAGGATGGCCACGACAGCGGAGGCGACCGCGACCTCACTGTTCAGCGTGTCCGTGCCCAGCAGGCCAGACTCGGAGGCAGTGTCGGTACCAGTCTCGGGAGATGAAGGGGGCAATGCAGTCTGAGAAGGTCGGGTGCAGGAGAGCGCCGGAGAGAATCAGGCCTCGCCGGTCTGGTTGTACACCTCGGCGAGAATGGTCGCGACGGCCGGATACAGGTCTTCGGGAATTTCCTCCTCCTCCGGCACATTCTCATACAAGGCATGTGCCAGCGACCGATTCTCGACCATCGGCACCCCAAATTCGTCGGCAAGCTCCTTGATGCGCAGGGCGCGCTTGCGCACGCCTTTTACCAGGACCCGGGGAGCCGGGGCCTCGTCCGGGTCGTAGCGGAGCGCCACGGCGTAGTGGGTCGGGTTGGTCACTACTGTGTCGGACTTCATGACGGCGTGGTCCATGCGCGGCTGCTCGGCCAGATCCTGCTGCTTCTCGCGGCGCTTTTCTTCCATCTCCGGATCGCCTTCCGTCTCCTTCTGCTCATCCTCCATCTCCTTCTTACTCATCTTCAGGTCCTCGTAATATTTCCACCACTCGAAGGCAAAGTCGAGGGCGGCCACCACGAGGAGGGCGGCAAGAATTGTCCACAGGAACTCGAAGAACCAGTCCGCGGCCCGTTCAAGGATCGCCGGGAGAGGAAGCGTCTGCAGCTTCATCATTTTCGGAAGCATGGGCTCCAGGACAAGGTACCCCACGGGCCCGACCAGCCCGATCTTCAGAAGCGTTTTTAAGAACCCGAAGGCCCCTTCCGACGAAAAGATTTGCTTCAGGCCCTGCAGGGGGCTAATGCGGCTGAGCTTCGGCTGCAACGGGGTAAGGGACAGGTTCCAGCCGGACTGTACGACATTGAGGGCGATCGCCACGATCCCCAGGGCCAGGAAAAACGGCCCCAGCACGCGGGCCAGCTCCAGTCCAATTTCCATCGTGAGGGTCTGGAGGGTCGGCACCGTGAGGGGGATCTGTGTAGACTGTCGGAAGAGCCGCTCCGCTATGTGCTCCAGTGTGGAAAATGCGAATCCCCCCCAGAGGGAAAACATCGCCACCGCCGTCATGAGCAGTCCCACCGTCACCGGCTCCGTTGCCTGAAGCACGTTCCCCTCCTCGCGCGCCTGTTCGAGGCGTCGGGGCGTTGGGTCAAATTCTTTTTCTTGCGTCTCGGCCACGGCGAACGTTGATGGGTGGCAGGATGCGGGCGCGGCGCTCGGCCCGCACGGAAAAGACTGCGTGGTGGGGACGGAAAAGTTTTCCCGGCGCCCGCTACGTGCGCTGTTGAGGCGGCGCGTTGATCGCCCCGCTCCGCTCCTCTTTTAGAACAGTTCGGGTCCCCGCCAGTGGGCGCCCGTTTGCAGCCCGAGTCCCGACTACGGGGCAATGGCACGGATCACCTCCATCACCAGCTGGTCGATGCGGTCGACCAGGGGAGGGACCGACGGGAGGAATCCCTGGATGAAGGCAAAAAAGACGGCGATGCCAACAAGCAGCTTGGCGGGCAGGCTTAGGGTAAACAGGTTGGCCTGTGGGATCAGGGTGGCAAAGATGCCCAGTGCCACGTCGGTGAAGAAGAGCAGGACGAGGAAGGGGGCCGCGAGCCGAAGGGAAATGCGGAAGAACTCCCCCATCCACTCCAGGAGCAGCGGACCGCTCGGGGCGAGGAGGCCGCCCCCGAGCGGAATGGTCTCAAAAGACTGCGCGAGCGCCCGAAGCAACATGTGATGGCCGTCCAACAGCAGGAACGCCAGGAGGAACGTGTACGACAGAATCTGGCCCAGGGGGTTTGAGGAGGCTCCCGTCATCGGGTTGTAGGTTTGCGACAGGCTCAAGGCCATCTGGTAGCCCATCACGGTGCCGGCAAAGTTGACCGCCCAGAAGATGAGCCGGGCCGTGAAGCCGATGAGCAGGCCCGTGGCGGCCTCCACCAGCACGACCAGCACAAATCCAACGTCGTGCGCAACGTACTCGGGAAGCGGCCCCGTGGCAAAGCCCGCCAGGATGTAGGCCAACATCGCTCCCGCAAGGACCCGCACTCGGGTTGGTATGCTGTTCTGCCCGAAAAAGGGGGCCGCCAAGAGCAGCCCGCTCACCCGCACGAAGACGAGCAGCACGCGGACCACGTCGTTGGTGTCGAGCACAGACATGGAGAGTCAGGGCCGGGGGAGGGGGGCGACTGGAAACCGGGAGGACGCGTTCGGGGCGCTCACTTTGAGACGTTGGGGATCGCCGTAAAAATCTCCGTCGTAAAGTCGAGCATCATTTCCAGCATCCAGGGCAGCAGGAAGAAAAACACGATGGCGATGGCCAGCAGTTTGGGAATGAAGCTCAGGGTCATCTCCTGCATGGACGTGATCGCCTGGAAGAGGCTGACGATGAGGCCGGCCAGCAGGGCGGCGCCCAGCACAGGGCCTACCACCATGAGGCCGGCCCGGAGGGCTTCCCGAAGCCAGAAAATTGCGACATCGGTGTTCATGGGGTTGGGGGTTTGGGGGTGAGGGTTTGGGGTTGGGGGTGCAGGTGCAAATCTTTGGCTGAGGGGGGGCGGCACGCGAGACTAACCCATGTAGCCTTTCACGAGCGACTCGACGATGAGGTACCAGCCGTCCGTGAGCACGAAGACCAGCAACTTGATGGGGAGCGAGATCATGACGGGGGGAAGCATCATCATGCCCATGCTCATGAGCACGCTGGCCACGATGAGGTCCACGATGAGGAACGGCAGAAAGATCATGAAGCCGATCTGGAAGGCAATGCGCAGCTCGCTGATGACAAAGGCCGGCACCACCACGTACAGGGGGGCCTCCTCCGGACTCTCGAGGCGGTCGATGTCCCCCATGTCCATAAACAGCATGAGGTCCTTGTCCCGCGTATGGGTGAGCATAAAGCGTTTCATCGGGGCCGAGGCCCGCGTAAAGGCCTCCTGCTGCTCAATTTCCCCATTCATGTACGGTCGTAGTGCCTCCTGGTGGACCGTCTCCAGCACCGGCTGCATGATGAAGACCGACAGAAAGAGCGACAGCCCGATAATGACCTGCCGCGGGGGCGACTTTTGCAGGCCGAGGGCGGTACGCAGGATGCTAAAGACGACGACCAGCCGCGTGAAGCTGGTCATGAGGATAATGATGGCCGGTGCCAGCGTGAGGACGGTGAGCAGCAGGAGCAGCTGGATGGGCAGCGCGTACCCATCCTCGGCGGGGGCGAGGTCCACCTCGGGCAGGCCGCCCAGGTCCATGCCCGACGTGTCCACCTGCGTGGTGGACGGGCCCGACGGGGCGGTCTCGGCCTCCTGTGCGTGGGCCATTTGGGGAGGGAGGAGGGGGCTCCCCAGAAGCAGCGCGGCGAGCACTACGACGAGGCCGGTTCGCTGAACAAAAGCGCGCAGGCTCGGCATGAGAACGGAGGTCGACGAGGGCGAAGCATGCGAGGAACAGGCGAGGCCGCTCCCGCGGCGAAACAGCGGACTACGACCGGGCGTCCGGCCGAACGAAGCGATCGAGCACGTCGGAAAAGTCCTCGGTCATCCCGTTGGATGAGCCCGTCGCGGCTCCCATCGACGGGAGGGCTTCGTCCGTTGCGTCGTTGGCGTCCGGGTCGTCGAATGCGTCGCGGGCGTAGGTCTTAAGCAGCGTGACCTCTTCGTCCGTGACTACCAGGAGCAGCACCTCCCCCCCACACGCCACCAGCCGAAGGTGCTTGGACGGGCCGAGGCTCATCTGGCCCAGCGGCCGTATCAGTGAGGTCGACGCCGTGCCGTCCCCGTTCTGGCGGAGGTACAGCGCGTAGGCCCCGCCGCCCGCAAGCAGCAGAAATGCCGCCGCGTTGCCCCAGGTGAACACCTCGATGCTCGATGCGCCTCCCGACGCCGGAGACGACGCGGTCATTGTGGTGTCGGTCGAGGGCGACGTGGATGGGGCAGCGGGAACGCTCATCGTGGCTGCCTGCCCCCCCACCCAGAGGGCCACCATCGCCCCCACGAGATAGAGCCCGTAGCGGGCGAGCCGGCGCGGCGACGGAGGGTCGGAACTCGGGGTCGAGGAGAAGGGAGACAGCATGGGCGGCACGGGAGCCAATGAGAGAGCAGGGGCGGGGGAGCACCCCATCGCACTTCTCATTTGTGCGAAAACGATGCCACCGACCCCGCGCCGAGCCCGTCGGGGTCCATTTCCCACTGCTCCGGCTCCGCAGAAAGCCTTAGAAAAAGGCCTTGTCCCGGCTGTTCTCCGAGGCAAGATTGGTGATGCGGACCCCAAACTGCTCGTCGATCACGACCGCCTCCCCCTCAGCAATGAGGCGTCCGTTGGCGTAGACCGAGAGGGGCTCCCCCACCATCTTTTCCAGCTCCACGACGCTTCCCGCCGTCAGCTTCAGCACGTCGGCGAGGGGCAGCTCGCGACGCCCCAGCTCCACGCGCACCTCAAGGTTTACCTCGGCCAGCAGGTCAAAGCTATTGCCCTCTCCGCTGCCCTCGAGATCTTCGTCGCCCAGGTCGCTGAAGGCGGCGGGGGCCACGTCCACCCCCGCGTCCGAATCGTCCGAAGGGGCGGAGGCCTGCGAGGAGGACCCCGAAGCCGTTCGGTCGGCGAAGCTACCGCCTGAGGCCGGCGACGAGGCGCCGGCCGGGGCCTCCTGGACCGGCATCAGCACAAATCCGTCGAGGGAAGTGCCCTCATGCTCGGCAGAGAACGACACGTGCCAGGCGGCCCCGCCGACCGACGTGGGGGCGTGTCCCGGCCCGGCGGCCTCGAATTGAAGGCCCGGCAGCTGCGTCCCCTCCGCGGCCAGGGTGCTTTGCACCGTCCCGAAAGCCTGCGACGCCACCTCCTGCATCAGGTCGGGGGTCCCGTCGGCTCCGGGCTCCAGGGGCTCGCCCAGCATCGCCTCCGACAGCACCGGCACCCAGGCCGGAGCCAGGGCGACCAGGACGTCGTGCTCGGCGGCCTCTAGGCAGAAATGATCGGTCGCCTCCTCGCGACGGGCCGCCGAGCGCTCCGCAACAAGTTGTTCGGGGGAGCTCACCTCAAGTGGCACCTCCGTCCCGAGCAGCTTCTTCAGAAGCGCCTGCAGGGCGTCCTGTGATTTCTGTACGTGGGTCGAGAGCTTGGTCTGGGTCATGGTCCATGTTGGAAGTCAGAGAATCACGATCAAGGTCTTCCTCGAACTGTTCGATCGAGGTGATGCGCAAGGCCCGCTGCCGGCCGGACCGCCCCGCGGCCGCCTCGAATTTGGGCTCGCCGTTGACGTACGCCTGCACCGGGTCGTCCGTCTCGCGGTCGAGGGGAATTACATCGCCCTCCTGGAGCTTCATCAGCTCGGTGACGGGCAGCATGGTGCGCCCCAGCTCGGCGCTCAGCGTCACGTTCGTTTCTCGGAGGGTCTCCTTGTAGCGTTCCTGCTCCTCCGGGGTCGCCGGGGTTGTTGAGCTGGAAATCCACTGCTCCATGCCCGACTGGCCCAGCATTTTCTCCAGCATCAGGTAGGGATAGCAGATGTTGATGAACGAGGGCTCGTCGTAGATGCGCACGTCGAACGAGGCGACGAGCGCCGGCTCCGCCGCGGGGATGATCTGTACAAACTCCGCGTTCGACTCGAACGCCACCTCCTCCACAGACAGCTCGTAGGCCTTCTCCCAGGCCCCCTCCAACTCGCGGTATGCCCGCTTCATGACGCGGCTCATGATGCGCTGCTCGATGGGGGACACCTCGCGCCCCTCCTCCATAAATTCCCCATCGCCTCCCATCAGCTTTTCGATGGTATACACGACGAGACGAGGGTCGATTTCAAAAACGGACTTGTCGTCCAGATCGGTCGCCTGGAGCACGTACAGCGCCGACGGCGGGGCACTCGACATCACGAACTCCGAGTAGAGCACCTGGTCGACGGAGGTCAGTGAGATGTCGACAATTGTGCGCAGCTGGGCGGAGAGGTACACCGAGAGATCCCGCGCGAAGGACTCGTGCACGTGATTGAGCACGCGCTTTTGTGCCTGGGAGAAGAGGCGGGGACGCTTGAAGTTGTACGGTTGGGCCTCCTTCTCCCGCTCCGAGTCGCCGTCGCTTCCGGCAGAGGAGCGCTCTTCGGGCTCGGCTTCATCGAGCAGAACGTCAATTTCTTCCTGGCTCAGCGGCTTCGACATGCCATGGGGGTGCGATTGGGAAAAGCGACGAGCGGTGGGCAGTCCGGGGCACGGCTACTGCAAAACAAATTCCGTAAAGTAGAGCCGGTCCACCGTGCCGCTGCTGAGAATGGCGTTGATTTTTTTGAGGAGCTTCTTCTTCAGCGCGCCGCGCCGGTCGGGATTCGCAAGTTCATCGACCGTTTGCTCCGACAGCAGGCTCAAGGTCGCATCCCGAACCACGACTTTTTTCCTTTTGATCTCCTGCATCACGCTGTTCGACTTCGACTCGAACGCGAGGCTCACGGCCAGGTAGCGCTCGCCGCCCGAGTCGGCAGGGTTGATGACGAGGCCCTGCATGCGCGTGAACGACCCGTATTCCTGGGGCTTGCTCGATGCGCTGGCCGAAGTGTCTGCACTACTGCCCACGTACGGGATGGCACCGGCCACCTGGCCCGCCTGGTCGACGTAGGGGATCGACTGAAGGGCCTGGTCGACCTGACCATACTGCACGTACACCACTCCCGCGCTGGCTGCGGTCGAGAGGAGAATGGTCCCCACGAGAAGGGCCCAAAAGTACCGGTCGATGAAGGACGGGTCGGGCTCCTCCTCGTCTACGGATTCGGAAGGCGTTTCTGAGGCGTCTCGCTGTTCCATGAGCGCCAGCTGAACAGAATTTCTACACGGCGATTTTGAGCCCGGCCCTCCCGCGTCCCGTTCGTGGCGCGCGGGTGCTCCGAGCCGTACCCGACCGCCACGAAGCGGGACGGGTCGTACTCCAGGGCATTCTCTTGCAGAAAGCGTACCGACGATGCCGCGCGCGCCGTGGACAGCTCCCAGTTCGAGGGAAATCGCTCCGTGTTGATCGGTCGGTCGTCGGTGTGTCCCTCGACGACGACGGACTCCACCTCGTCGGTGAGCAGGTCGGAAAGCAGGCGAAGCACCGTCCGCGACGGCTCGATGAGACGGGCCCTGCCGGTGCGAAACATCAGCGAGTCGGCAATCACGACGTGGATGCCGTCCTCCTTGAGGTTTGCCTGGATCTGATCCTCAAGTCCCTTCTCCTCGAGCTGCTTGAGAAACTCCTGGTACTGCTCGTCGCGCCGGCGGGTCTCGTACGGGGAGGAAGACGACGTGGAATGTTCGGCAGGAACGACGGAATTCCGTCCCGACAGCACACCGGGCTGACGCTGGAAGTTGCTGATTGCGTCCTTAAACTTCTTCATCCGCACCTCCGACATGGAGATCAGCAGGACGAAGAACGTAACCAGGAGCGTCATGATGTCCCCGTAGGTCGTCATCCAGAACGGCGCCGTCGGCATGTCGTCGTCCTCCTCAGCGCTGTTGCGGGTCGTCTCGGGACTACTCATGGGCGTGTGCGGGCGAAGAAACAGAAAATGCTCAGGCCCCCCCGGCCATGGCCGGCTGCGCCTCAGACGCCTCCTCCGTCGTCGTTTCCGCCTCCGCCTCCATGTCAGCAGGGGCCTCTTCGGTGACGAGGTGGTTCAGGCGCTGTTCAATCATGCGGGGGCTTTCGCCGCGTGCAATGGCCAGGGTGCCCTCCCGCACGATGTACTCGACCTTTGCCTGGAGCTGGTTTTGGGCCTTGGCCCGGTTGCTGAGCGGCAAAAAGACAAGGTTGGCCAGCACGGCCCCATAGAACGTGGTGACCAGGGCTGTGGCCATGCCGGCCCCGATCTTGGAGGGGTCCTCCAGGTTTTGGAGCATCTGAATGAGACCAATGAGCGTGCCTACCATTCCGAATGCTGGGGAGTAGGTCCCCGCTATCGTGAGCACCTTCGGCGTTAGCTGGCGTCTTTGCCGCCGTTCCGCCATGCGCTGGTTAATCATCTCGCGAATCTCGTCCTCCTCCATCCCGTCGACCGTCAGTTCGAGCCCGAAGCGGAGCAGGTCGTCGTCCACCTCGTTGAGGCGCCGGTCGAGGGCCAGTACACCCTCCCGCCGGGCAATGCGTCCAAAGTTTGTGAGCTGGTCGACGTGACGCTGCAGATCCGGACGGTCAAAGGTGAAGATGCCCTGGATCTGCGTGACGAACGTCCGCAGTTCCGAAAACGAGCGGGTCACCGTGACGGCCGCGGTCGTCCCGCCCAGCACCACCAGCATCGAGGCGGGGTCCAAAAATTTCGTCCAGGCCGTGCCGGTAAAAATGGCCCCCAGGATGAGGACAAAGCCCGCAAGTAGACCGATGGACGATGACTTTCGCATGGAACTATACAACAACGCATTAGGCGAGAAAACGGCGCACGGCGGAAAAAACTCGGGCCCGACCCGCGGAAAAACGTGCCGGATCGCCCGCGGGCCCGCCGACCAGGGTCACTGTGTCGCTGCGCCACTGCGCACCGGTCCCGGTGGACGCGCAGGCGTCCATCGGGGAGCGTTTGTTCGTGTCGGGGGTGTCGGGAGCACTTTGTGTGTTGGGGGGACTGAAAAACGAGGTTGAGTCCCAGCCCCAAAGAGTTCTCCGGGGTCACAGACCGGGCATGCTCGGTCCGTACGCGGATCGCCCTCTGGTCAATGGTTATCGGGGCCGCGCCCGCGGAATTTAAGCGCTCAAGGAACGGTCGCGTCACTCCCCCTGCGGCCGTGGACAGCAAAGGGGAGGGGACGAGCGCGGGCGTCCCGCGAGTGGTTGAGGCGGGGCGGACGATCGCGCCCGGTCGGGTCACAGAGCCGAGCCCTGCCCCCCAAACAGACGTGGGACCATCCCCGGCGGGGGCGGGGCATCGGGGCATGGTCCCGGCAGGACGATGCACTTGGGGCGGCCTGCCGTCAGGCCGACCCGATCGGGGCTCCGTTCGAGCCGGTGGCGATCTCCAGTCTCGACGTGGCGTTGCCGTCTCCCCCGGTACCGACCTGAGAGCCCGCCTCGGCAACCGTAAACCGCTCGATCAGCCCGTTCAGCGCCTCCGCCTGCTGCGACATGTTCTCGGCCATCTCCGCCAAGTCGCTGGAGGACGCAGAGACCTCGTCGGCCACGCCGGAAATCGAGTCGACATTTTCGGCGATCTGGTTGGTGGCCGAGGACTGCTGCTGGGTTGCCGCGGCGATCTCGTCGATCATCGACACCATTTCGTCGATGGAGTCGACAATCTCGTCGAAGGCGTCGGAGGCGTGGCCGGTCAGCTCCAGGCCCTGCTCCACCTTGTCCGTGCCCCGCTCCATGGAGGCCACCACCTCGTCGGTGCGATCCTGGATCTGGGCCACCATGGCCGCAATCTCCTGTGTGGCATTCGTGGTGCGTTCGGCCAACTCGCGCACCTCCTCGGCCACCACGGCGAAGCCCTTGCCGTCCTCCCCGGCGCGGGCGGCCTCGATCGCGGCGTTGAGGGCGAGCAGGTTGGTCTGGTCGGCGATGTCCTCGATCATCTCCACGATTTCCCCAATTTCAGCGCTGGCCTCTCCAAGCTCCGTCACCTTTTCGGCCGAGGTGTTCACGATGTCGGCGATCTGCTCCATCCCCTCAGCGGTCTGATTGAAGACTTCTTCCCCCTCGGCCGCCAGTTCCGCGGCGCGCTGGGCACTCTCGTTGGAGCGTTCGGCGTGCCGGGACGAGGAGGCGACCGTCGACGACATCTCCTCAACGGCCGTGGCCACCTCCGTTGTCTGCTCGGC
>CAZRPQ010000018.1:0-14867 GCA_964601725.1 uncultured Salinivenus sp.
TGGGTTGATCGTCTCGTATCGGTCAATCGTGTTTCGAAGGTCGTTAAGGGGGGGCGTCGATTCTCGTTTAACACCGTCGTAGTCGTCGGCAATGAAGACGGCCTCGTCGGCACGGGGCTCGGCAAGGCGAATGAGGTGTCGAGTGCCATTTCGAAAGGCGCGGACGACGCAAAAAAGAACGTGATTCGCGTGCCCCTCCGCGACGGCACGATTCCGCACAAGGTGGTGGGCAAGCAGGACGCTGGAGAGGTGCTTCTGAAGCCGGCGGCCCCTGGAACTGGTGTGATTGCCGGAGGCGGGGTCCGCGCCGTGCTTGAGTGCGCCGGATACCGGAACGTACTCACCAAGTCCCTGGGCACCTCCAATCCGCACAATCAGGTGAAGGCGACCATTAACGCCCTCGCGGAAACGGAGGATGCGCTGGAGGTCGCGCGTCGTCGCGGCATTCCTCTGGAGAAAGTCTTCAACGGATAGCGCTGAGAACCGCTGGCACCATGCCCTGAGACGGTGACAAAGCTCAGGATTCGGAAGTACGTAGTACAAGCCGGTGCAGAAAAGATCAACGAGATACGATCCGGCCACTCGGCCTGCGCCGCATCCGAGACACGGTCGTTCGTGACGACACTTCCCAAACTCGGGGCATGATTAACAAGGCTTCTCACTTGATGGAGGTCGAAGAGATCGACGAGGAGAAGAGAAAGGGAGACCTGCTGACGATATGGACACTGTACCCGATCGAGACGAGAACAACCACAAACCCATGGATTTAAGCAACCTCAAGCCGGCGGAGGGATCCACACATTCCAAGCAGCGACTCGGTCGTGGGGAGGGGTCCGGGCGCGGCGCGCACAGTTCCACCCGGGGCACGAAGGGGCAAAGTAGCCGATCGGGAGAGAAGACCCGACCGATCTGGTTCGAGGGCGGACAGACGCCCCTCTTCCAGCGTGTGCCGAAGCACGGGTTCAATCAGGAACCCTTTCGCACCGACTACCACATTGCCAACGTGAGGCGCCTCCAGCGCCTCGTGGACGAGGGCCGACTCGACACGAGCGAGCCCGTAACGCCGGAAGTCCTCGCGGACCTGGGGGTTGTCCGAAGTGCCGACCGGGTGAAAATTCTCGGGGATGGAGAGCTGGACGCCTCGCTTGAGGTCTCGGCCCACGACTTCAGCGACTCGGCCCACGAGAAAATTGAAGACGCGGGCGGGTCCGCAACGGTCGTTGACGAGTGACCGGTTGGCTCTGAGCAAAACGTCCGCTTCCCCGCGGTTCATGCACCAACGAAGCTGACTCATGGCTGGTTTTGCCGAAAGCATTCGTAACATCTGGAGCGTTCAGGAGCTCCGCGAGCGCATCCTGTACACGCTCGGGCTCCTCATCATCTATCGCCTGGGGACCCACGTCACCCTGCCGGGCGTGGACGCAGCGGCTCTCACTCAGATCCGCGCGCAGGAGAGCGGAGGCGGCCTGTTTGGCTTTCTCGACATGTTTGTCGGCGGGGCCTTCAAGCAGGCGGGCATTTTTGCCCTGGGCATCATGCCTTACATTACGGCCTCAATCATCATCCAGCTGATGGGGGCTGTTGTCCCCTATTTCCAGAAGCTCCAGCGGGAGGGAGAGGAGGGACGTCGACGCATCACGCAGTTGACGCGGTACGGGACGATCGGCATTACGGCACTCCAATCAATCGGGTACTCCATCAATCTGCTGGCTGGGGCCACAGGACGAGCGGTCGTGATTAACTCGACCCTGTTTACGATCACGACCGTGGTTGTTCTTACCAGTGGCACGGCCTTCGTGATGTGGCTTGGAGAGCGCATCAGCGAAGACGGAATCGGGAACGGCATCTCGCTGATCATCATGATTGGCATTATTGCCTTCCTGCCCCAGGCCCTGATGAACGAAGTGAGCTTGATCGGCGACAACATCTTCATCCTGCTCGTCGAGCTCGGGATCTGGGTCCTTGTGACGGGGTCGGTGGTCCTTATTTCGCAGGGCATGCGTCGCATTCCCGTGCAATACGCCAAGCGCGTCACGGGCCGCAAGGTGCAGGGAGGGACCACCCAGTACCTTCCGCTTCGGGTCAACGCAGCGGGTGTGATGCCGATCATCTTCGCCCAGTCGATCATGTTCATCCCGTCGACGATCGCGTCGTTCTTCCCAAACAACGCAACGATGCAGCGGATCGGGGGCTGGTTCTCAAACATCGAAGGGATCGGGTATTCAGCATTTTTCTTCGTCGTGGTCGTCTTCTTCACCTACTTCTACACGGCGATCACGGTAAATCCGCAGGAGATGGCGGACACAATGAAGCGGCAGGGCGGCTTCATCCCGGGCATTCGTCCCGGCAAGCAGACCAGTGAGTTTATCGACACGATTCTGACGCGCATTACCTTGCCGGGATCGATCTTCCTGGGACTGGTGGCCATTTTCCCGGCGTTTGCCATGCGAGCAGGGGTGTCGCAGGGATTTGCTATGTTCTATGGCGGGACGAGTCTGCTCATTCTGGTGCAGGTGACGCTCGACACCCTCCAACAAATTGAGAGTCACCTGCTCATGCGCCACTACGACGGCTTTATGAAGACCGGCAAGATGCGCAGCCGTCAACAAGGCTTGTAGCCCCCGACCTGTCCCGATAGTGCGTTTCTCATGCGGTGGTTTTCCCACCTTTGGAATTGGATTTGGGAGTCTTCGATGGTTCACCTGAAGAGCCAACGTGAAATTGACCGTCTGCGCGAGAGTGCAGACCTCGTCGGGCGCACGCTCGCTGAGGTGGCCCGCCACATTGAGGTGGGAACGACGCTGAATGAACTCGACACCGTCGCGGAAGAGTATATCCGAACACATGGGGCCGAGCCTGCATTCAAGGGTTATCAGGTAGGTGATAACGTCTTTCCCAATACGCTGTGCACCTCGGTGAACGATGCGGTGGTGCATGGCATCCCCAATGGGTACGCCCTCCAGAACGGCGACCTGCTGTCGATCGACTGCGGTGCGAAATTGAACGGCTATTATGGAGACTGGGGATACACGTTCGCAGTGGGCACCATCGACGACGAGGACGCGGCGCTCTGCCGGGCGACCTACGAGGCCCTGTTGAAAGGAATTGAACAGGCAGTGGCCGGTCGACGCGTGGGCGACATTAGCCACGCCGTCCAATCCCACTGCGAGTCCCACGGATTCAGCGTGGTGCGGGACCTGGTGGGGCACGGCATTGGCCGAAGCCTGCACGAGGACCCGCAAGTTCCGAATTTCGGGGAACCGGACCAGGGGCGCCTGCTCAAGCCTGGGCTCTCCATCTGCATTGAGCCCATGATTAACCGGGGCGCCGAACAGGTGACGACGGATGCTGATGGGTGGACGGTTCGCGCCGCCGACGGTCTCCCGTCGGCCCACTACGAGCATATGGTGGTGGTGCGGGACGGAGAGGCCGAAGTCCTCTCGGACTTTGGATACATCGAAGACGTTATCGAGCCTCCTTACGAGATCGACGCTCTCACAGAGACCACTACTCGCTAATGGCAAAAGAAGAAGCCATCGAGAAAGATGGGGAAGTCATTGAAGCACTTCCCAACGCACAGTTTCGTGTTCGTCTCGAGAATGGGCACGAGATTCTTGGCCTTCTGTCCGGAAAGATGCGAATGAACTATATCAAGATTTTGCCGGGCGATCGGGTCAAGGTCGAGATGTCCCCGTATGACCTTTCGAAGGGGCGAATTGTGTATCGCTACAAGAACTGAGTCTTCTTGGGGCCTTTCCGGATCTTCCGGAGGTACGGGTGGAGGCCGTCTTTGGCTACACTGAGAGGGATGTGTAGTGGTTGCGCGGATTATCGAACGAAAAACAACAGATTGAGACATGCCGAGAATTGAAGGAGTTGACGTACCGGAGGACAAACGCGGAGAGATTGCGCTCACTGAGATCTACGGCGTTGGGCGCTCACGGGCCAACGAGGTCTTGGGCAAGGCCGAAATTAGTGAGGACAAGCGGCCCCGCGAGTGGACTGAGAGCGAGACCAAGCGGGTGCGGCGCATCATCGAAGAGGATTACACCGTCGAGGGACAGCTCCGCACCGAGGTCCAGATGAACATCAAGCGCCTGAAGGACATCGGGTGCTACCGGGGCAAGCGGCACCGTGAGGGGCTGCCGGTGAATGGCCAGCGCACGCGGACCAACGCCCGAACCCGAAAAGGAAAACGCAAGACGGTGGCGGGCCGGCAGCAGTCGACGGAGAAGAAGTAACTCCTTGCACTTGCAATTTGCGGACCGGTGGAGATCGATTCCAGACCGGTCTCTTTTCTAACCACACCCCGAACATTATTATGGCTGATGGAGACGACAGAGGTGGCAAGCGCTCGCCCCGCAAGAAAAATGTGGTCGTGGAGTCGAACGGCCGGGCGTACGTGAAGGCAACCTTCAACAACGTAATCGTCACGCTCACCGACCAGTACGGCAACACCATCTCGTGGGCGAGTGCCGGCAAGATGGGCTTCAAGGGAAGCCGGAAGAATACGCCCTATGCGGCACAGAAGGCGGGAGAAGCTGCCGCCAACGAGGCCTATGACCTGGGCCTCCGCCGCGTGGACGTGTACGTGAAGGGCCCAGGATCCGGACGAGAGGGTGCCATCCGTGCCATGTCCGAGGCGGGGCTTGAGGTGGCGAGCATCCGCGACGTGACCCCTCTTCCCCACAACGGCTGCCGCCCTCCGAAGCGCCGCCGCGTCTAACGAATTTGGATTTTGGATTGTGGATTTGGAGTTCGTCCCAATCCACAATCAATCCAAAGTCGCAAATCTAAAATCTAAGATCGAAGTATGGCTCGATACAGAGGTCCGAAGCAAAAAATCGCTCGCCGCTTCAAGGAGCCCATCTTTGGGCCCTCGAAGGCACTAGAGCGGAAGCCGTATCCCCCCGGGCAGCATGGCCAGTCGCGCCGTCGTCGCGAGAGCGAGTACGCGGTGCAACTGAAGGAAAAGCAAAAGACAAAGTACACGTATGGCCTGTTGGAGCGCCAATTCAAGAACCTGTTCGACAAGGCGTCTCGCATGCAGGGAGTGACGGGCGAGAAGCTCCTGATCCTCCTGGAGGCCCGGCTCGACAACACCGTGTTCCGGATGGGGATTGCCCGAACGCGTCGGCAAGCCCGACAGTTTGTCGCGCATCGGCACATCATGGTAAACGACGAGGTCGTGGACATTCCCTCCTTCGAGATGTCCCCGGACGACATTGTGTCCGTGAAGCCGGGCAGTCAAGACCTAGAGGTCATTCAGACCAACCTCGAGCACCGGAAGCGCACCTTCTCCTGGCTCGAGGTGGACCGTCAGGAGATGAAGGGCAAATTTATTAATTACCCCAATCGGGAAGAGATTCCGGAAAACATCGACGAGCAGCTCATTGTGGAGCTCTACTCGAAGTAGAGGGCTGCCCTACCGAACACTTCCGACTGCGAGCGCACTGTTGAGCGCTCGACCTCACACACGATCGCTACTTCTTACAACTTGCTGATTCGAGCGTATGAGTAACCACGGGCTTCACATGCCGGAAGGCGTCCAAGTCGAAGAAGACACCGATTCCGAAGGTCAATTCGTCATGGGCCCGCTCGAACGGGGCTACGGCGTGACCATCGGCAACGCCCTTCGTCGCGTGCTGCTGTCGTCCCTGCGCGGGCTCGCCATCACCGCCGTGAAGATCGATGGTGTTCAACACGAGTTCTCCACCATCCCCGGAGTCACGGAGGACGTCTCCGACATTATTTTGAACCTGAAGGAGGTTCGGCTTAAGGCCGACGAGATGCGGGAGGGACATCTGCACCTCAACCTCGAGGGCCCCGGTAGCTGGACCGCCGAGGACATCGGCGGGTCGACGCCGGAGTTTGAAGTGCTCAATCCGGACCAGCACATTGCCACGATGGCCGAGGACGCCGTCTTGAACATCGACCTGCGAGTCGGCTATGGGCGCGGCTACGTGCCGTCCGAGGAAAACAAGCGGGAGGATGACCCGATCGGCGTCATTGCGGTCGACTCGATTTTTACGCCGATCAAGAACGTCAAGTATGAGGTGAATCCGACCCGCGTCGGCCAGAAGATCGACTACGAGGAGCTGGTCCTCGACGTAGAGACCGATGGTTCGTTGACCCCGGAAGAAGCCATCACCCAGGCGGCCTCGATCCTCCGAGATCACGTGAGCTTCTTCATTCAACTTGAAGAGGAGCCCGAGCCGGTCGTTGAGGAGCAAGAGGTCGACGAGGAGGTCAAGCGCATTCGCGAGTTGCTTGCCCAATCCGTGGACGAGCTCGACCTGTCCGTGCGCTCCCACAACTGCCTCAAGGCAGCCAACATCAAGACGATTGGGGATCTGGTTCGCCGCGAGGAGGACGAGATGCTCAAGTTCCGAAACTTTGGCCGGAAGTCGTTGCAGGAGCTCGTGGAGGTGCTCGATGAGCGAGGCCTTCACTTTGGGATGGACGTCGAGGAGTACCTCGAAGAGCAAAAGACCACCTAGAGCCTGCCCGCCTGACGAGACTCGAGGCTGTTCTACGGCCCTCGGCTCCCGCCCCGCGACGCATCGTGATTAGTCACCCGTTCCGGAATACCCATGCGACACCGCAAGAAAGGGAAAAAGATTGGGCGCACCTCGGCCCACCGCAAGCGCACGCTGCAGGCCCTCTCCAACGCGTTGATTGAGAACAAGCGCATCACCACGACCGTGGCGAAGGCGAAGGCCCTGCGCCCGTTCGTGGAGCCGCTCATTACGCGCGCCAAGGAGGACACTCAGCACAACCGACGCGAGGTGTTTCGGCACCTCCAGAGCAACGACGCGATCGAGGAGCTGTTTGGCGAGGTATCGGAGCGTGTAGGCGACCGGCCCGGCGGGTACACGCGCATCATCAAGCTCGGCCAGCGCTCCGGCGATGGGGCCGAGCTTGCCATGATCGAGCTCGTGGACTACAACGACGTGCCCCCTGCCGACTCTGGACGTGGAGGCTCTGGCGGAACCCGTCGTGGGAGCGGAAAGGGACGTCGTAAGCCCGAAGAGAAAGAGGCGTCGGCACAAGACACGGCGGAGGAATCGGTTGAGCAGGCCGATGAATCGTCCGCCGGCCCGTCGTCGGTAGACGAGAAGGGGGAGTCGGAGGGAGACGAGGCATCCGGTGAGGAATCCGATGAGGGGTCCGAGGAAGGAGAGGAGACGTAGCAGGAGCTGTATCCCCGGGGATCTTGACCCCGCACATACGTTGAAAAGAGTCGGGCGTCGTGAGCCGATCACGACGCCTCTTTTTTAGTTTGGGTCAACGTGGAGGGGCCTCTGTGACGCGAAGGGCGGCGCAGGAAACTTGTGGAACGTCAGGAATTTAAAGCCAGCGTATGCTCAACTCCTAAGATGCGTCCGGCACCCCGCCTATGATTCAAGCGTCTGCCGTTCCGCGGAAAAGCGAGATCGACATCCAACCGAAGTACGAGGAGGGGCTCGAGGAGCTGTTGTCCCATTGCCGGAGCCATCTTCCGGCGGTCGACGAGGACATGATCCGCCGAGCCTTTCGGCTCAGCTACTGGGCCCACCGCAACGACTGGCGCGAGTCGGGGGAGAAGTATGTGAGCCATCCCCTGCAGGTGGCGACCATCGTGGCCCGGGACATCGGCCTCGACGACACGAGCGTGGCGGCCGCCCTGCTCCACGACGTAGTCGAGGACACGGAGCTGTCCCTGGAGCTGATTCAGGATGAGTTCGGGGACACGATGGCGACCATCATCGACGGCCTCACGAAGATTGAAGGGGTATTTAGCAGTCAAGAGCTCGGACAGGCCGAGAACGTCCGCAAGCTGATGCTCTCGATGGCATCGGACCTCCGCGTCATTCTGGTAAAGTTCGCGGACCGGCTCCACAATATGCGCACCATCGAAGCGCTTCCCAGGAAGAAGCAGCTCCAGAAGGCCAGCGAAACACTCGACCTCTTTGCCCCACTCGCCCACCGCTTTGGACTTTTCACCATCAAGAGCGAACTCGAGGATCTCTGCTTCAAGATTCTCGACCCGGAGGCCTACACGCATATCGTAGAGCGGCTCGAAGAGATGGCCGAAAAGCGGGAGGCCTACATCGCCGAATTTATTGAGCCACTCGCGGAGCATTTGGACGAGGAAGGCTTCGAGTTTACGATCAACGGGCGGGTGAAAAACATCTACTCCATCCATCGCAAGATGGAGCGGAAAAATAAGCCGATCGACGAGATCTACGACATCTTCGCGATCCGGGTGATTCTGGAGAGTGAGGGCCGGAATGGGAAGGAGGACTGCTGGCGTGTCTACTCGCTGGTGACCGATCTCTACAAGCCCCTGCCCGAGCGTTTCCGCGACTTCATCTCGGTGCCGAAGTCCAACGGCTATCAGAGCCTCCACACCACCGTGTTTGGGCCCGAGGGACGCCGGGTCGAGGTGCAAATCCGGACGCAGGAGATGCACGAGGTCGCCGAGCGGGGGGTGGCCGCCCACTGGAAATACAAGGAGGGCACCGAGAACATCGACGAGGAGATGGAGCGCTTCCTGGAGTGGGTGCGCGACCTGCTCGAAAACCCAGAGCCGGAGGAGGCGACCGAGTTCGTCAAGGAATTTCGCCTCAACCTCTACGACGAGGAGATCTACGTCTTCACTCCGCAGGGCGACCTATTGACACTGCCGCAGGGAGCCACGCCGGTCGACTTCGCTTTCAAGGTCCACACCGAGGTGGGCATGCAGTGCCTTGGGGCGAAGGTGAACGGCAAAATGGTGCCGCTCTCTCAGGAGTTGACGAGTGGGGATCAAGTCGAGATCATTACGTCCGAAAAGCAGAATCCCAATCCCGACTGGATCAACTTCGTCGTCACGCACAAGGCCCGGAGCCGGATCCGGAAATGGACGAATGAGGAGCGGCGGAAGGCCGTAGAGTTGGGCAAAGAGATCTGGGCAAAGACGAAAGACCAGGCGGACCTCGAAATTAGTGACCAGGACCTGCAGGGGGTGGCCCACGAGCTGAAATTTCCCGATCTCCAGCAGTTGTTCTACGAGATTGGGAAGGGGCTCTACGACCCGGACGAGCTGGTCGACTACATTAAGGGAAACAAGACGGACGAGGAGGACTCAGGGGAGCAGGAGGTTGACGAAGAGTCGCTCCGGGAGCAATATGAGCAGTTCCTCGACGCAGCGCAAAAGACGGAGAAGCAGGCCCTTGTAATCGACGGTGAAGTTCACGAGGACATGGCGGTCAACTACGCCTCCTGCTGCAACCCCATCCCGGGCGACGAGGTGTTCGGGTTCGTCAGTAAGACGGGCACCGTCAACATCCACCGGTCGAATTGCCGCAACGCCTCGGATCTTCTCGTCAACCAGGCCGATCGCATCCTGGACGTCGACTGGAGCCACCAGAAAGACGTTCAGTTCGTCGCGGCACTGCGCCTGATGGGGGAGGACCGGGTGGGCATGGTCAACGACATTACGACGGTGATCTCTAAGAACCTGAAAACGAACATCCGGTCCCTCACGATCGATACCGAAGACGGCATCTTTTCCGGGACCATCATGCTCCACGTCTCCGATTTGGAGCACCTACAGCGCCTCATCGAGCGCCTGAAGCGTGTCGATGGCATCCAGGGGGTGTACCGCTTCAAGGAGTGACGATTGCTCTCCTACTGGGCTTGCTCGCGTACTCTGGCAGATTCTTGAAGCACTTCCTTCTGGGGACTTTTCCCTCCTCGTGGCTCCAAACTCGATTTGGAGCCCATGATCCGTACGGCCGGATAGGCTCCAGATCGGGGGCTGGAGCGACGTGACTGTCGAAGCATCTGTTCAGGCCCACTACATTCTTACACGTTTTCTGACAAGTAGTCCGTTCCACCACCATGGCTGACCGACTCGAAACCGCCACAAAGGAAGACCTCGCCCGTCGCGTGGCCGAGATGCAAGACTGTCCCATCTACAAGGCGAAGGAGCAGGTCCGTTCCGTCCTGACGGCCCTGGGCGACCTCATGATCGAAGCAGATCCGGAGCGGCGGATCGAGCTTCGAAACTTCGGCGTGTTTGAGGTCAAGAAGACGAAGGCCAAGCCGTCGGCCCGCAATCCGCAGACCAACGAGCCCGTGTTTGTGCCGAGCCGGCGCAAGACGCTCTTTCGGCCGGGCAAGCGCATCGAAGAGGTGCTCAAGACGCCCCTGCGGGAACTCGGCTACGAGGTGCCCGACGGCAGCGCGGAACGGCCCAAGGAAGAAGAGGAGGACGCGTAGACGCTGAGGACCCGTCGCCCGGAGAGACGTGGTGCGACGAGCCATCGTCCTCCGCTTTGTGCCTGTCGGCCTTCGGAAACCACAGTGAGCGAACTTGAATCTCAGTCGCGCATCGTGGGGGTAGACGTGGGGACCAAGCGTGTGGGCGTAGCCGTGGCCGATCCCCTTCGGATGTTCGCCCAGACCCTGGGCACGTATGCCCCTGAGGAGGCCCTCGACGTTCTCCGAAGGCTCCACGACGAGGAAGGCATCGAGCGAATCGTCGTGGGGTGGCCGCTCACGGAAGCCGGGACCGAGGAGGAGGCGACAGAGATGGTGCAGTCGTACGTGGATCGCCTCCGAGAGGCGCTCGGCGAAATACCGGTAGACCGGGAGGACGAGCGGTACACCTCCGAGATTGCGAAGGACATGCTCCGGCGCGCCGGGGTGAGTCAGCCCGGGCGCTACGACAAGGGACGGGTCGATGCGGCCGCCGCTGCGGTGATCCTACAGGGATACCTCAACAAGCAAGGGTAGAGGATCGAGAGGGAACGGGGACCTGCCCCTGATCTCCTATTCGCGGTTCTCAACCTCGTCTAGGATGCGGTGGGCGATGGCTCGGTTCAGGTCCGGCGCATTTCCCCACGCCCGGTTGTTCGCGACCACGTTGAGCGTGGCGTTTTGGGCCTCGGCCCGGAAGGCGAGGGCCGTTGTGTCGAGCACCATGTCGTGCGCCTGCTCCGTCTCGCTCAGTTCGGGGACGGGCTCCTCGAACGGATGGGCCGTGGCGTAGGCCTCCGCGTACTTCATGTCGCGGGGCGTCAGGAGGCGCGTTACCGCCTGATCGTTCTCCGCGGTGAGGCGCTCCCCGCTCATCGCCCACTGCCGGCGGATCGGAGGCAGCCAGGTCCAGTGGCTGAAGACGTGCCCGAGGCCCCGGGCCGCCAGCCAGTCGAAGTAGGGCCCTTGCAGGAGGTGCTCCGAGCGGAGCTCGATGTGGGCCTGGGGCGTCTCAGGAAGAGCTCCGAAGAAGTCGTCGAGCTGATCGACGTTTTCCTCAGGGCTCGGACTGTCGGCCACGCGCTGGTACTCCTGCTGAAAGATGATCCCGTCGAGCCGGTCGCCGAGGATATCGAGGGCCGGCTCGTGGAACGTTTCCACGTAGTCCCCCGCGTCTAAAAATCCGGGATTGTCGACGAACTGGCCGTTCCGCCGCAGACTGCGGGCAAAAAACTTCTGCGGCGCCTTGAGGAGGAAGGACGCATTCTCGGGGGCGTGGTCGGCGTAGTTGGAGAGGACGAAGTAGTTCGACCCGGGCTCGTCGTCCTCCTCCAGCAGTGGACGATAGAACGTGAAGTCGATTTCCAGGACCTCGAAGTGCTCGAAGTAGTCGCGGACCGATTCGATGGGGACGCGCCGCTCCGTAAAGGTCTGTCCGCCCATCTTCCGGGAGCGGGTGGACACGCGGTCGGCGTACTGCTCGGGCGGATAAATCTGACCGATCCATCCGCCGTACCGGTCGCTGGCGGTGCCGAAGCGGACGTGGGGGTGCACGCCCTGAAAATCGTAGGCGTCGATGGCGGTGCGGCGGTCCTGTACGGGGGGAGAGGCCATCGGTCGAGAGGAGGTTGCGGGGAAAGACGCGGGGAAAGTCAACCGTCCATATTGGAGAGGCGTCCCGGCAGGACGCCTGTACGGTGGAGGTGTGTGATTTACACTTAGGGGGTCCCGACATCGATCCTTGGGGTTGGCATCAGTTCGTCTTTCAGGATCGATTTTTCGTCGAGGCCCGGGCGTCAGGCAACATGGCGGTCCGGAGCTTGTCGTAGGTCGTCTGTAGGTCTTCGGGGAGGACCTTCGTCTCCGCCGTGGTGGGCATGAAGTTGGTGTCGCCGTCCCAGCGTGGGAGGACGTGCACGTGAAGGTGCTCGGGGATGCCGGCCCCGGCCGTCCGGCCCAGGTTCATTCCCACGTTGAAGCCGTCCGGGGAGAGGGCCTCCCGAATCCATCCCATGCAGCGGTCGATGGCCGCAGCAATGGCCGTCTGTTCCGGGGAGTCCAGCGCATCGTACTGGGTGACCTCGCGGTAGGGGACGATGAGCAGGTGGCCGTTGTTGTAGGGGTGCCGGTTCATGATGACGAAGACCTGCTCGCCCCGCCACAGGATCAGGGTCTCTTCGTCCTGTTCCTCGTGCAGAAGCGCCGTGAAGAGCGACTCGTCGTCGGCGAGTTCTCGGTCATTGGCCTCCGACACGTAGGCCGAGCGCCAGGGACTCCACATGCGATCCATGGGTAGAAGGAGATCCGGTTAGAGACGACGGGAGCAGTCATCACCCTCTGTGAACTCAAGCGCGGAGGTGCAGTTCGATGCTCACCAGCGAGGTTCTCGTATTTTTTCGACTCGGCCGCGGGCGTCCGCACCGAAGGGTCCATGCGCGATGAGACGATCTACGCCGACCTTCACACCCACACGCACTGCTCCGACGGGACGCTCGCCCCCGAGGCGCTGGTGCAGCGGGCGGCGGAGCGCGGCGTGGAGGTTCTTTCGGTGACGGACCACGACACGACCACCGGCCTTGAGGCGGCCCGCGCCGCCGCCCGAAGCCAGGGCCTTCGGCTGGTGAACGGCGTGGAGCTGAGTGTTGAGGCCCACGGGCGAGGGATCCACCTCCTGGGGTACGGGTTCGAGTCGGAGCATTCGGCCCTCACCGACTATCTCTCGGCCTTCTCGCGCCGACGACGGGAGCGGCTCCATCAGATGATCCGGCGCCTCTCAGAGGTCGGCGTCGAGATCGGGACCGAGGCGGTCGAGCGTCACGTCGGGGCGAGTACGGCGCCCGGACGCCCTCACCTCGCGCGTGCGCTGGTGGACGAGGGGCACGTTGAGACCTACCGGGCCGCCTTCGAGCGGTATCTGGCCCGGGAGCAGCCCGCGCACGTGCCGGCCCCGACCGAGCCCGCGGCGAAGGCCATCGGGGCCCTCCACGCCGCTGGAGGGGTGGCGGTCTTGGCGCATCCCGGCCAATGGATGCCGGGCACCGTGCTCAAGACGCTCCGCGATCAGGGGCTCGACGGCATCGAGTGCATCTTTCCGAGCCACCCCGACTACCTGGTCGACTACTACCAGACCATCTGCCGCTCGCACGAGCTCCTAATGACGGGCGGATCGGATTATCACGGGGACCCGGACACGGAGGAACCGGGGCTCGGCGCCGTCGGCCTGACAACGTCACAGTGGGAACGATTCCGGGACGCCGCCCTGTAACAGCGCCATCAATAGCCCTTCCATTCCGTACTTGCCCCCGTCCCGATGCCCACCCACCTCGAAGGAGACCTCGCCGTCGACGGCCACCGCTTCGCCATCGTCGTCGGCCGCTTCAACGAGCGCATCACCGAAGACCTGCTCGACGGCGCCCTCGACACGCTCGAACGTCATGGCGCCGACCTCGATGACGTGACCGTGGCCCACGTGCCGGGCTCCTGGGAGATTCCCGTTGCGGCCCAGAAATTCGCCCGCTCCGGCGACTACGACGCGGTGATCTGCCTCGGCACCGTCATTCGCGGCGAGACGCCCCACTTCGAGTACGTTTGCTCGGGCGCCACGAGCGGCACGATGCAGGCGTCGCTCGACACCGAGGTGCCGGTTCTCTTCGGCATCCTCACCACCGACACCGTCGATCAGGCCATTGCGCGCGCCGGGTCGAAGGCGGGCAACAAGGGCCGCGAGGCCGCAGAGGCCGCCATCGAGATGGTCAATCTGATGCCGCAGATTAGCGGTGCGTAGCGGGGTGTACTGCCAGTCGGGGTCTTTCCGAGGATGCTGCCCTTTTCTTCTGATGCGTATTGCGTATTGCGTAACGCGGGAGCTGTATGCAGCGGATAGGGAATACGCAATACGAACTACGCACGGTGCCCGGCGTGAGGCTCTCCACTCAATTGAAAGCATGACCGATAGCAGTGGAGCGGTCACAAGGGAAGCACCCAGGGGTCCACGGAAAGTTCACGGCTGGAATGGCTCCGAATCCGACGATCCACGAAACGTATTGGCGCGAATGTGCGTCGGAGAACAATGCCGTACGCTGGGGCCTGTAGCCTCAGAGATGGTGGGTGTAGCTCAGCTGGTTAGAGCGCCAGGTTGTGGTCCTGGAGGGCGTGGGTTCAAATCCCACCACTCACCCTGCTTAGGTTCCCGGTTCGAAGATGGACCGGGATCCATTTTTATGCCGCGTTGGTCTAGCCTGGTCTAGGACGCCGGCCTTTCACGCCGGTAACACGGGTTCAAATCCCGTACGCGGTACCCTGAAAGGGGCTCCGGACAGTCCTCGTCCGGAGCCTCTTTTTAATTTGCCCCTCCAATGCACGTCGTCTCAAGCGGGGGCCAACGTGGCTTCGGCCACCGACTCGAACAGCTCGTCGTACTCCGCGGCGTGCGTGCGCCAGTCGAGAGGCGCAGGCATCTGGCGGAGTGTGTCGGGCGGGAGGGGGCGCTCCTCGCGCTCCAGGATGGACCGCATCATCTCGAAGAGGTGGTCCTCGTCGTCGTAGAGCACCGGGGCGTGGAGGAGGGGGCGGTGGTGCGTTTCCGGAATGAGCTCCGGGTAGCTGAGCCGGTTCGGCAGGACCGGGTGGCAGCCGCAGTA
>CAZRPQ010000019.1:0-14827 GCA_964601725.1 uncultured Salinivenus sp.
GTCTCTGGATGGCCACGGGCCTCTTTCTGTTCTCGTTTGTCCTGTACGTCATTCGCTACCTCACCGTCATTCGGAGTCCACCGTCCTCGCGAGACGCCGACGGGGCGACGGCCGACTCCGTGGCGCAGGCGTAGCGCGTGTGGTGTGGGCGTGGGAGCGCGGGCGCGTGGGAGCCCGGCGTGAGGGCGTATCACGCGTGGCGTGCCACGCGTCTCCACACCTCCATACCTACGTACTTCCACACCTCCGAACTTCCTCACGAATCGGTAGCGGCTTCGCAATACGTTATGGGCTTCCTCGATCAGTTTACCAACTGGAACGACGACGACGAGCAGGAAAAGCTCGAAGACGGGCTCGACAAGACGCGGGACAGCTTCTTTGGCAAGCTCGACCGCATGGTGCGGGGCAAGGACACGGTCGACGCGGAGGTGCTCGACGAGCTGGAGGAGATCCTCATCACGAGCGACGTGGGGGTGGACACGACGCTCGACATCATCGACCACGTGGAGGCGCGGGTCGAACAGGACCAGTACGTGTCGTCCCAGGAGCTCAACCAGATGATTCGGGACGAGGTTGCCAAGTTGATGCTTGAGGGGTCGGACCAGCGGCCGGCCGACTTTGGCGCGCCGATCCCCAACAAGCCGCACGTCATCATGGTGGTGGGGGTCAACGGGGTGGGCAAGACGACGACGATTGGAAAGATGGCCTACGAGTACCGCCAGGCCGGCAAGAGCGTGTTGGTGGGGGCGGCGGACACCTTCCGCGCGGCCGCCATCGAGCAGCTGGAGATCTGGGCCGACCGGGCAGGGGTGCCCATCATCAAGCAGAAGCACGGGGCCGATCCGGCCGCCGTGGCCTACGACTCGATCGAGGCCGCCGAGGCGCGCGGCACGGACGTTGTGATTATCGACACGGCGGGCCGCCTCCACACCAAGGGCGGGCTCATGGACGAACTGGCCAAGATGAAGCGGGTGATGGGGCGCAAAATTCCGAGCGCGCCCCACGAGGTGCTTCTCGTGCTCGACGCTTCGACCGGACAGAATGCGCTGCGGCAGGCCGAAGAGTTTATCGACAGTGTGGACGTGACGGGGCTGGTGCTCACGAAGCTCGATGGCACCGCGAAGGGTGGGGTCGTGATCGGCGTCTCGCACCAGTTTCAGGTGCCGGTCAAGTACATCGGGGTGGGGGAGGAGGTGGAGGACCTCCAGGTGTTCGACCGCAAGGGCTTTGTGGAAGGACTGTTCAAGGAAGTTGAGAGTTAGCGGGTTGAGGGTTCTCCCGTTTATCTGTCGACGCCAACCCGATACACTCCAACACTCAACTCTCCAACCCGAGCATGCGAGTTGTTTTTATGGGCACGCCGGAATTTGCGGTGCCCTCCCTCACGGCCCTCCTCGACGCCGGATATGTGCCCGCGGCGGTGGCGACAGGGCCGGACCGTCCCCGGGGGCGCGGGCAGGAGGTGACGCCCACCCCGGTCAAAGAGGCCGCGCAGGAGGCCGGCATCGACCGCATCCTGCAGCCGGAGGACGTGACCGACCCGGCCTTCGCCGAGGCCGTGTCCGACCTCGCGCCCGACGTGATCGTTGTGGTGGCCTACAAGATTCTGCCCCCGGCTGTCTTTACGACCGCCACGGAGGGGGCCTTCAACCTGCACGGGTCGCTGCTTCCCAAGTACCGGGGGGCGGCCCCCATCAACCACGCCATCATGGCCGGGGAGACCGAAACCGGCGTCACCACGTTCTTCCTGGAGCCCTCCGTGGACACCGGCGACATCATCCTCCAGAAGCGGATGTCGATTGGCCCGAACGAAACGGCCGGCGAGGTGCACGACCGGATGAAGGAGCTCGGCGGAGAGGCCGTGGTGGAGACGGTTCGGCAGATTGACGAGGGAACGGTGGAGACGCGGCCCCAGGACGACGAAAAGGCCACCCCGGCGCCCAAGATCCACGACGAGGATGGCGAGACGCCGTGGGACCGGTCCGCCGAGGACGTGCACAATCACGTGCGCGGCCTCTCGCCCTATCCCGGCGCGTGGACGCTGCACGACGGCACCCGCCTGAAGCTGTATCGCACGCGACGGGCCGAGGGGACGGGATCCCCCGGCGAGGTCATCGAGGCCGACGAGCGGCTCGTGGTGGCCTGTGGAACCGGGGCGGTAGAGGTGCTTACCCTGCAGCAACCCGGTCGGACGCGCCTCGACGCTGACGACTTCCTGAACGGCTACGCGCTCCCGGAAGGGGATCGCCTTGGCGAATGATTCCGATTGGTTATGAGGGATATCTGAGCGTGTGGCGTGGGCGAATGGGCGAGAGGGGGAATGGGAGCGTGGGAGGGATGAACGCGGGATCCTTGCAGCCATCGTGGATGCGACTCGGACCTTCCCGTCAGTGGCCGGGACATGCCCTGACAATGGTCGGCACGTATCCGACAGTGGTCGAGACACACTCTCCACGCCCACACACCCGTTCCCCCTTTCTCCCTCTCCCCCACACGCAACCACGCCCACACCCAATCACGCCCACACGCAGATGCCCGAACACGACCTCTCTGAGCTCGAAGACCGCATATCCACCGAGAGCGCGTTCGTCGACGATCTGCTGGACGAGATCGGCCGGGTCGTGGTGGGACAGCGGTACATGATCGAGCGCCTCCTGATTGGCCTTCTGGCCGACGGGCACGTCCTGCTGGAGGGCGTGCCGGGGCTCGCCAAGACCCTCACCGTGCGCACCCTCTCCGACGCCATCGGCACGGACTTCCAGCGCATCCAGTTTACGCCCGACCTCCTGCCGGCCGACCTCCTCGGCACGCTGGTCTACAACCAGAAAGAGGGCAGCTTCTCGATCAAGAAGGGCCCGATTTTCACCAACGTCATTCTGGCCGACGAGATCAACCGGTCGCCGGCCAAGGTGCAGAGCGCGCTTCTCGAGAGCATGCAGGAGCGACAGGTGACCATCGGCGAGGAGACGTTTGACCTCGACGATCTTTTTCTCGTGCTCGCCACCCAGAACCCGATCGAGCAGGAAGGCACCTACCCGCTGCCCGAGGCGCAGGTGGATCGGTTCATGCTCAAGATCGACGTGACGTACCCGACCGGGGACGAGGAGATGGAAATTATGCGTCGCATGGCCCGCACCGACGAGTCGCCCTCGGTGCAGGCCGTGGCCACGCCGGAACAGATCCTCCGGGCCCGCGGCGTGATCAATGACCTCTACGTCGACGATCGGCTCGAGCAATACATCGTCGATCTCGTCCTGGCCTCCCGCGATCCGGGGGAGCACGGCCTCGACGAACTAGAGCCGCTTCTGGAGTATGGGGCGTCGCCCCGGGCCAGCATCAACCTGAACCTGGCCGCCCGGGCCCATGCCTTTCTCCGACACCGGGCCTACGTGACGCCCGAAGACGTGCGCGCGGTGGCGATGGACGTGATGCAGCACCGCCTCGTGATTACGTACGAGGCGGAGGCCGAGCAGGTCGCCGCGTCGGACCTTGTGGACCGCATTCTCGACAGTGTAGAGGTGCCGTAGAGCCCGTCTCCGCACAGAGTGCTTTCGGATTGGTGTCTGGCCCCGCCATGGACCGTCCCAAGACCTTTCAGAAAGAGTCGATCACGGTGGCGTTCATGGTCCGCCAGTTGCGCGAGACCGTCGGCGTGCCGGTACGGCGGGTCAACGACGAGGTGGACGCGGCCGAGCGGGACGTCACCGAGAGCAACCTGCATCGTCCCGGCCTTGCCCTCGCCGGGTACGTGGATCTGTTTACCCACCAGCGCGTCCAGATCCTCGGCAACACCGAGACGCGATACCTCCGCGACCTCGACGACGCCGAGCGGCGTGAGGCGTTTGGGTGCCTGACGCAGTTCTCGGTGCCGTGCGTCATCATCACGGCCGAGAATGAGCTCGAGAATTCGCTCGTGAACATGGCCACGGACGCGGGAATTCCGGTGTACCGCACGCCCCTGTCCACGGTCCAGTTCACGTCCTCGCTCCGCAACTTTTTGGCCGACCAGTTTGCCCCGCAGCGGGCGGTCCACGGCTCACTGGTCGACGTCTACGGCATTGGCCTGCTCCTCATCGGCAAGCCGGGCATCGGCAAGAGCGAGGTGGCGCTGGATCTGGTGGAGCGGGGCCACCGGCTCGTGGCGGACGACGTGGTCATTGCGACCCAGCAGGACGAATCCATTCTCATGGGAGCAGGAACCGACCTTGTGCAGCACTTTATGGAGGTGCGGGGACTGGGACTCGTCGACATCCGCTCTATGTTTGGCATCCGGGCCATCCGGTTCCAGAAGCGCATCGAGATCGTCGTCAACATGGAGCTCTGGGACGAGGAGAAGGAGTACACCCGAATCAACATGGTAAAAGACACCCATGAAATTCTGGGCGTCGATCTCCCCATGGTCCGGGTTCCCATTACGCCCGGAAAGAACATCACGGTGATCTGCGAGGTGATTGCCATGAACTACCTGCTCCGCCACTACGGCCACGACCCGGCCGAGGTGTTCACCGAACGGCTCCGGAACCGAATCCAACAGGAGGGACCTTCAGCCCCGCGCCGCGGAATCGAGTATTTCGAGCAAGACTACGAGTAGACAGCGTCTCGTTTGAGGGGCATCTCGTTAAGATGTCGATTATTTTTGGCGTAGATTTTGAGAGACATTATCGCGCTTGACAGGCATAAACCTCCCCACTATATTTGCGGGTGGCTCTAGCGAAATACACCAGAAGTTGGCTCAACCTCGACTCCTAAAGATTACACGTTTCTGCTAACACGTTCCTAGGCCGGAGGACAGCGCCCGGTGTGGACGCAAAGTGTGGAAGCGTATCCTGTTCTCAACCCTCGGCGGATGTCACCTCGTCGCCGTGGCGCACCGACCCCCACCGGATACGAAATCGGCGCCGTGATGGACCACGAGCAAAAGTACGTTTACGACCCCGAGAGCTGTACCTTTAAGCAGGTCGAGTCGACCTGGAAAGACTGGATTGCCTACGCGGGCCAGATCGCGGGCCTCGCCATAATTTTGACGGGGCTCCTCATCTGGGGATTGGATCGGCAGTGGATCGCGTCCCCCCATGAGCAGACCCTGGCGGTGGAGAATGAGGCCCTCGAGCGCCAGCTCGATCGGGCCAACGATCGAATGACGACCCTCTCGACCCGGCTCGATACGCTGGCGAAGAGGGACCGCACCCTCTATCGGCGGCTTTTCCAGATGGAGCCGATCTCCGAGGATGTGCGGCAGGTCGGCGTTGGCGGAACCGATCCGTACAAGCAATTCGACCAGATGAGCAAGGACACCGAGTCGCTGCTGAAGAGCACGGCGCAGAAGCTCGACAAACTTGAGCGGCAAATGAGTCTGCAGAAGTCCAGCTACCGCGAGTTGTACAAGGTCGCGGAGCAGCGTCAGAAGCGACTCCGGCAGCTGCCGGCCATTCGTCCGGCGAATGGGCGCATCGTCTCGAACTTTGGGATGCGCAAACATCCGATTTTGAAGGTGCGCAAGATGCACGAGGGCATCGATTTCTTGCTGCGGAGGGGCACTCCTGTCATGGCCACGGCGAAGGGCACCGTGGAGCGCGCGGAGCAGAGCCCGAGCTACGGAAAGGTGATTGAAGTCCAACACCCGAAGTCGGGGTACATGACCCGGTACGCGCATCTGTCTGAGTTTCCGGACGGCATTTATCGCGGCGCTGAGGTGCAGCGGGGGGATACAATTGGGTATAGTGGAAATACGGGGCTCTCCACCGGGCCGCACCTGCACTACGAGGTGCACAAGGTGGACGGCCGGGCCCTCGATCCCATGCATTTCTTGGTACCGGACATGAGTCCGCAAAGCTACCGCAAGCTCGAACGGCGCACCCAGCAGTATCGGGCGAATCTAGAGGAGGGAGATGCGTCCTCGCAGGCCGCATCCCCGCAAGCTGCCCGGTGATGAATCCTCATGAGTCTGTCTGGTTGATGGACTCGTCGCTGAGACACAGCGGGCGAAGTGTCATGCGGCGCTGGACCGAGCCCTGCGACGTCGCCCGCAGAAGCATCGGACCCTTGCCGGGCACGACAGGAAGGGGCGTCTTGTGCGTCCGGAGGAATTCGTTTGCGGAAGCCTTTCCGCCTCTCAGAGAGTGGCGAGTCGACGCTGCTCGCGTACGGGATCTCGTCCATCCGGCACCGTCTGCGCTCTGAGGCGTTAGGGCCGTTCCCTGCACGGACTCCCCCCCGGATCTTCTTCCCCTCAGCAGACCAATGCAGACGCTCTCCGCGACGAGCGCCCCGACATGGCTCACGGCGGCGGTGGGGGGCGCGATGATGGGGCTGATGACTGTGCTGATCGGGGGGGGCGTCCGTCCTGGGCAGGCGTCCACGAAGAGCGACAGGGCACGCCCGGCGGCCGACACCACTGCCCCCATCGTCCGGAGCGTTGACCTCCGCGGGAACCGTCGCTTTTCGGACGGGACGCTGAAGAAGAACCTCCGCACCCGCCCAAACCGGCGAATCCTCGGCATCCCCGGCTTTACGTGGTGGCGCTGGGTATATCGGCTGGGCAGTGCCGATTGGATGTGGGACGGCCTGGGCTCGGCGCTCCGGTCGGGGGGCGAGCCGCCCGCCTATCTCGATTCGACCACGGTCGAGGCCGACGTCGAACGCCTGCAGCTGTTTTATCAGCAACGGGGATTCCGGGACGCCGCGATTTCGTATGAGGTTCAGTCCCGACAGTCGGTAGGGTCCGACCGCGTTCGGGTCGTCTTCAATGTGGAGCCGGGGCCCGCCACCTACCTTCGGCGCGTCCGGTACGCTGGGCTCGATTCGTTGCGCACCGCACAAAAGCGTCGTCTCGCCGAGGGCGCAGTGTTTGAGGCCTCGTTGATCTCCCTCGTCGATACGATGAGCATTTCGGTCCAGAATCAGCGATATCGAGAGCCGATGCTCCTCGAGGAACGCCGTCGGCTCCTATCGTTCTTGCAGAACGAAGGATACGCTGGCGTGAGCCGCGATTCCATCCGGGCGGTGGTGTATCGGGTCGCGCCCGACTCGTTTGACGTAACCCTCCGAATCCGCACGGGGCCCCGCTACCGCTTCGGGGACGTGCACTTCGAGGCGACAGGGTCCGAGGCCGCGCCGCCGCGGCGCGACACGCTTGAGGTGCCCGTCGATACGACCGGCGGGGATCGTCCTCAGGTGACGGTCCGAATCGAAGACAATGACCACCTCGAACCGGGCATTCTCCGCCGCAGTCTCCAGTTCACCCCGGGCGAATATTACGACCAGTCGGCAGTGCAGGACACGAAGCGCCGGCTCGAAGATACAGGCGTCTTTGCCTTCACCAATCTGTCTCCGCAGTTCGACAAGGTAGGTCGGGTCGACACGACCGGTGCGCCCTCCCTGCCGCTCCGTATCGAGGGGCGGACCCGACAGCGACACCGCGTGGAGGCGGAGACCTTTGCGCTCCAGCGCGAGTCAGTGGTGGGCGCCGAGACGAGCCTGCGGCTGAACGAATTCGGGGTTGGCCTGAGTGGCGTGTACAAGAACATAAATGCACTCGGCGGTGGGGAGACCTTTCGCCTCCGAGCCTCAGGATCTGTGGCCACGGGGCTCGACTCGATGCTCGTGAGTTCGAACCAATTCGAGGGGAGTGCGTCTCTCACCCTCCCCTACCTTATTCGTCCGTTCCGGCCCCTTGACCGGACGTTTGACCTGACGAATGCGCGGACGCGCATCTCCTTGACGGGCCTAACGGCCCTGCGCAGCGACCTCGGGCTACGGATCCGCAGCCGCGTAAATGCACGCCTGCGTCTGGAGATGGACCATACGCCGTTCCGCTCCTCGCTGATCGACGTGATGGATCTGAGCGTGAGCAATCCGGATACGCTGGATCAGTTCAGCAGGAAGTTTTTGGATCGCGTCTTTGGGCCCGGAGGGGGGGATCTGCAAGATCCTGTCCAGCGTCAGCAGATCCTGGAGGATTACACGCAGCCGCAGGTGAACACGGCCCTTCGGTACACCTTTCGGTCTGCCACGGCCAATCCGCTTCGACGACAGAGCGGGCACATCTACGAAGTATCCGGCGAAGTGGGCAACACGCTCCCCCTCCTGTTCGATCGGTTCGTGTTTGCGCCCGACACGCTGAACTACTCCCTGCCAAGCCTCTTCGGGGAGGCGAGGGGACTGACCGGCCGGCTTCTCTACCGCCCGTACCTACGGGCCTCAATGGACCTGCGGCGCTACGTGCTCCTGGACCAGGGCACGACGCTCGGGGTAAAGCTGTTCGCAGGAATGGCTCACCCGACGGCCCGGCCCACCGTCGTCCCATTTGACCGCCGCTTCTTCAGCGGGGGGGCAAACAGCGTCCGCGGGTGGCGACTCCGAGAGCTCGGTCCGGGGGAGGGCCTCCCCTTCGACACCACGGTCTCTGTGCAGGGGAGACCGTCAAACATTCTCGGGGGGGACATCAAGCTCGAGTCTAGCGTCGAGTTCCGGACGACTCTCGTTCAGAACTTTTTGGCGGCCCGGTGGGTCGGAGCGACCTTTCTCGACGCGGGCAACGTCTGGTTTGGGCCGCGCAACAGAGGCTTTCGATCAGAGGACTCGGACCCGAACGGGGAGGGACAGCCCGAGAGAACAGTCAGACAGAGCGACACTCGGGAGGGGCGTTTTCGCGGCCTCGAGTCCCTGCTCGACGTAGGCGTGGGGGGCGGCGCTGGCCTTCGGCTAGAGTGGCAATACCTCATCGTCCGGCTCGATCTCGCCTATCGCCTGCACGATCCGTCGCCGCGGAACGACGATGTCTTTTCTGACGACTTTAGTGGACCGCTTCTCCATTTTGGCATCGGGCAAGCCTTCTAAGTCAAGCCTTCTACGTAATCTACCAAGGTGTGAGAAAGGGCTTGGCATTGAGGCGTCCCGGCGTGTCTGTTGAGCGATCGCTCCGCTGGTAAACCGTGGAATCCGCAAAGAAGGCGCAAGGAGCGCAGAGAATGGTTTTCTCTGTGGCGTTTGTGCCGTCTCTGCGCTCTTTGCGGTTCAATGATAAACACGTACGGCGGGGCACCTTTACACCCCGTTGGAGTCGGAGACAAACACACACCGTTTTCTCAGCATCGCCCTTTTCTCAGCATCGCCCTGTGAATCATGGCCCTCTTCCGACCGCTTCTCCGTGCTGGCACGCAGCTCTACCAACGGTTTTTTCGGCGTCGGCTCGATTCACATACCCGCGACATCGCGGAGTTTCTCCGGGGCGTTTCCGTCCTGAACCACCTCTCCTCGGGCGCCCTCTACGCCATGGCCGGGGCCACGCACCGGCGCACCTATCGCCAGGGGGAGTCGCTGTACTACGAAGGCGACCCGGGCCTGGGACTGTACATCGTCGAATCGGGGCGCGTGCGTCTCATTACAAATCGAGATCCGGACTGCACCTGTGAACTCCGGGTGCTTGAGGCAACCGAAATGATTGGAGGACTGTCCCTACTCGGGGACTTTCGTCGGCTCGAGACGGCCGAAACCGTCACGGAAGCACAGGTGCTGGGCTTCTTTCGGCCTGATCTGAAGACCGTCATGCGGCGCAATCCAAAGATGGGGGCCGAAATTGTCATGGCACTCTCCCGACACGTGGCCGCCCAGCACGTCGAACTCATCCACCGCTATGAGGAACAGGAAGAGACCATCAAGGCGATGACGACCTACGCGGAGGCGGCGGAGGCGGTGGATGCGGAGGAACTGACGGAGCAGTAGGACGCGGGTCGTTGCGTATTTCGCATTGCGTAGTGCGTGGCAGGCAGAAAAGGAGTACTGCACTGCCAGCGCCAATTATCCACGTGGGGATTATTTTTCGTTTGCGGGTCGGGCCGAAGCGTGATTCGTGAAGCGTGAACGGCACGCAGTCACGTCGCACGCATCACCCTTCACGCGCCGTGGGGCGAAGCAACACAGCGCGGTTCTCGTCGAAGAGTCGTGGCACGGCGGTGCAAAAGATACGAGATACGCAGTACGAACCCGCTGGTCAGCCCCGCGCGATTTCGGAAACGTCACATCCGGTCGAGCCTCCGGAAACGCCACGCGGATCAGCCATTCCGCCCTCTACGTTAGGACTTTGGTATCATTTGCACCCTTCAACAGCCCTCGTCCTCTGATGGGCCCCCTTGCGCGCCTCAACCACTTCTTCTGGCGATACAAGTACCTGTTCGTTCCGGGGCTCCTCTTCACCATGATCTCGGCTGGATTCCAGATCACCGTCCCCATGGTGGTGCGGCAGGCCGTGGACAGCATTCCGCGCTTCGTGCGGCTCTACACCGTGTATGCAGGCACTCCGGCCCAGGCGGAGCTCTATGCCTACTTTTTTGTGGTCCTCCTTCTGTTCGCGCTCGTGATTATTGCGCTGTCGGGGACGAGCGGGCTCTTCATGTTTTTGATGCGGCAGACCGTGGTGGTGGCCTCCCGGCACATCGAGTATGACCTGCGGAACGACCTGTACGACCACCTGCAGCAGCTCTCGGCGACGTTCTACCAGGAGTACCCCACCGGCGACGTCATTACGCGAGCTACCGACGACATTGAGAAGGTGCGGCGCTACATTGGGCCGGCCATCATGTACGTCACTCGCTCGCTCGTGATGGTGTTGGTGGCCGCCACTGCCATGTTCGTGATTTCGCCCACTCTCACGCTGTACGCCCTCACCCCGCTGCCCCTGCTGGCGATCGCGGTCTTTTTCATGGCGCGCATGGTGCACCACCGCAGCGATCAGCTCCAGCAGCAGTACTCTACGCTCACGAGCCGCGTGCAGGAGGCCCTGTCGGGCATCCGCGTGCTGAAGGCCTACACGCGAGAGGAGGCCGAGGCGGAGGCGTTCGACGAGGAGAGCCAGGAGTACCGGGCGCGGAACCTCAATCTCGCCCTGGTGGAGTCGGCGTGGCGGCCCTCGTTCCTGCTGCTCGTGGGCGTCTCCACGGTCATCGTGGTCTGGATGGGGGGGCGCCTCGTGGCGGAGGGGGCCATCACGATCGGGAATATCGCCGAGTACATCATCTATATCAACATGATGACGTGGCCGGTGGCGTCGCTCGGGTTCGTCATTACCATGATTCAGCGCGCCTCGGCGTCGGTGCTCCGGCTGCAGAAGATCATGGACCGGGAGCCGGACATCGACGACGGGCCGCAGACGAACCCCTCGATTCAGACCATCGAGGGACGCATCACCTTCCGCGACGTGTGGTACCAGTATGAGGACGAAGACGAGCCCGCCCTCCGCGGCGTGAGCTTCGACCTCCGGGCCGACCACACCCTCGCCATCGTGGGGCGCACCGGGTCGGGCAAGAGCACGCTCGTCCGCATGATCCCCCGCCTTCTGGAGCCGGACGCCGGCACGGTGGCCATCGACGGGTACGAGATCGAGACCCTTCCGCTGGAGACGCTGCGCGAGAACATGGGCTACGTGCCGCAGGACGTCTTTCTCTTCAGCGACACAGTGGCCAACAACATCGCCTTTGGCGACCTCGACGCCGGCCGGGAAGAGATCCGGCGGGCCGCGGCGGAGGCGGACCTCGCGGAGAACGTGGAGGATTTTCCGGAGGGGTTCGACACGTACGTGGGCGAGCGGGGCATCACGCTGTCCGGCGGGCAGAAGCAGCGCACCTCGATTGCCCGCGCCCTCATCCAGGACCCGCGCGTTCTCATCTTCGACGACGCGCTCTCGGCGGTGGACACGGCGACGGAGCGCAACATCCTGCGTTCGCTGCGGGAGCGGCAGGGCCGCCACACGCTCGTCATTGTGAGCCACCGCCTCAGCGCCGTGCAGGAGGCGGATCTCATTCTGGTCATGGAGCGGGGCGAGGTCGCACAACGGGGGACGCACGAGGAACTCGTGGCCCAGGAGGGGCTCTACGCCGACCTCTACGAGAAGCAGTTGCTGGAGGAGGAGATTCAGGCGCTTTGATTGGTTGAAGGTGGAAGGTTGGAAAGTTGGAAGGTGGAAACAGGAATCGTTGAGGCTGTGGGGAAAAGCGTCCAAACATTTAACCTTCAACCTTCCAACATTCAACGCATCGTCCATGACCACCGACATCATTCCCCTCGGCACAGCCTCGGCACTGCCCACGGAGGAGCGGCACCTCTCGGCGCTGGCCATTGAGCGGAAGGGGCGCGTCCTGCTCTTCGACTGTGGGGAGGGCACGCAATATCGATTGATGGACGCTGGCCTCAGTCGGGTCCGCGTGGATGCCATCTTCGTGACCCACCTGCACGGGGACCACTGCTACGGCCTGCCCGGCCTGCTGTCGACCCTCGCGCTGCAGCAGCGAGACGACCCCGTGACGCTGGTCGTGCCGCCGGGCGGCCGTGCGATGCTGGAGGCCATTCCGGGCGGTGGGCCCGAGGAGGTGCCGTTTCCCCTGCAGATTCGGGAGGTTGGCGACGACCTGACGCACACGGTGGTGTACGAGACAGACGAGTTCACGGTGGAGGCCCGCCCGCTGGACCACCGCGGGTTTGCGATGGGCTTTCGGTTCGAGGAGCGGGCGCGGCCCGGGCGGTTCGATCCCGAGACGGCCCGGGCGCTGGGGGTGCCGGAGGGCCCCGCGTTCGGGCGCCTGCAGGACGGCACGCCGGTGGCCGCGGCGGACGGGACGACGGTGCGCCCCGAGCAGGTGCTGGGGCCGCCCCGCCCCGGCATCGCGGTCGCGTACGCCACCGACACGCGGCCCTGCGACGGAGGGCGCGCCCTCGCCGACGACGCGGACCTGCTCTACCACGACGCCACATTTGCCGACGACCATCAGGAACGGGCCAAAGAGACCGGCCACTCGACGGCCCGGCAGGCGGCCACGGTGGCGCGGGACGCCGGGGCGAAGAAGCTTCTGCTGGGCCACCTCAGCGCCCGCTATCCCGATCCGACGCCGCTGGCCCGAGAGGCGCAGTCGGTCTTCGCCGAGGCGGCGGTGGCCGAAGAACTCCGCCGCTACGAACTTGACCCCCGTGAGAAGGAGTCCAAGCCGTTCTCGGGCTGATACGCCCACGATCTGCGGACGTGCGGTTCTGGTTCGGATCGTATACGGTGTCGCTTCCCCGCACGTTATACGGAATCTGTTCCTTTATGTCGGGATGCACGGGTAGAGCTGTCCCGCCGGGACGGCTCTACGGCGAGAATCGGCAATTTTCGTGATTCGGGATCCCGATATCGTGACGCGGTCTCCGTATTATGAGGTCTGGTGTGGATGTGTCTCTTGGACGATACATCCACGCCACGCGAATGCAGGCTCCCCATGCCCGAGCGCACGAATCCCCGCCACGCGGCCTTCGATTACCGAACGCCTGCCGCGTATTTCGTTACGATCTGCGTCCACGAGCGCCAGTGTCTCTTTGGGACCGTCCGGCGCGGGGGCATGGCACTCAACGAGTACGGCCGCATCGTGGTGGCGGAGTGGGAGCGGTCCGAGGCGATGCGCGACGAGGTGGTGCTGGATGCATCCGTCGTCATGCCGAACCATTTGCATGGGATCGTCTGCCTCGTCCCGTCGGAGGTGGAGAACGTATCGCCACGGGGGTATGATTTGGACGTGGGTCCGAATCTCGTTTCTGGGAAGAATGCCTCCAACGAAAATGTAGGGACGACCGGCAGGTCGTCCCTGCATCCGCGCAAGGGGGAGACCTTACAAGAAAAGGAACCGAATGGGCCGTCTGCCAGTGGGCCGTCTGCCAGATCGCTATCGGCAATGGTCGGTGGGGTCAAAGCGGCCGTGACGACGCAGGTCAATGAACGTCGAGGCACACCGGGCGCCTCGGTCTGGCAGTCGCGGTACTACGATCGCATCCTCCGGAATGAACGAGAGTGGCGGGCCTGCCGCCGATACATTGAACGCAATCCCGGGCGGTGGACAGAAGATCGATACCATCCAATGAATTGAAACTGGCCACGTCCCAAATTGCGGGCGACAGCTCCAAGGAGGAGCGTCGCGACGCGCGAAACGTGAAACTCCGGCGACCAATCTCACGCCGGTGTCTTAAAGAACGCAACACTGCGCGCGGGCTCCAAGTTACCATTCTCTGCGCGCCCCACGGTCTTCCACATCACCCACGCTCTGGCACTTGTCTGACGACGCGTCCGACGACCATTTCGAGCCCGAAGACACTGTCAAAGAGGTCAACACCTTCGACGGGCGCCTCATCCGTCGGCTGGCCCAGTACCTGAAGCCCTACACGTGGTACATCGTCCTGGCGCTGTTCATCACGCTCGGGGCGTCGCTCCTGGGACCGCTCCGCCCGTGGCTCGTCCAGAAGGGGATCGACAACTACATCGTCGTCGGCGACCTGGAGGGGCTGCAGCGCATCATCCTGTTTCTGATGCTTGCGCTGGTGGGGGAGGGGCTGCTCTCGTTCGTCGAGAACTACCTCACGCAGTGGATCGGGCAGCAGGCCATCTACGACCTGCGCACCACCCTCTTCCGCCACGTCGAGAACCAGTCCCTCTCCTACTTCGACCACACGCCCGTCGGGCGCATCATTACCCGCACCACCAGCGACGTGGAGGCCCTCAGCGACGCCCTGTCCTCGGGGCTCGTCTCGGCGCTGGGGGACCTGTTCAAGCTCTTCTTCATCGCCTACTTCATGTTCACCCTCAACTGGATGCTGGCGGTGGTCACGCTGCTGGTGATGCCGCTGATGGTGTGGGTGACGTTCTGGTTCCGGCGCAACGTGCGGGAGCAGTACCGCGAGACGCGCAAGCAGATGGCCCGGATCAACTCCTTCATCCAGGAGCACGTGACGGGCATGCACATCGTTCAGCTCTTCAATCGGGAGGAGGAAGAGAGGGACCGGTTCGAGGACATCAACGACGAGCACCGGGCGG
>CAZRPQ010000020.1:0-14735 GCA_964601725.1 uncultured Salinivenus sp.
TGACCTCACCGGCTCCGTGGTAGCGTCCGACGCGTTTTTCCCATTTGCCGACGGGTTGGTTGCCGCGGCGGACGAGGGGGTCCGGGCCGCGATTCAGCCCGGCGGGTCCATCCGAGACGACGAAGTGATCGAGGCCGCCGACGAGCGAGACGTAGCCATGATCCTCACCGGTCGTCGTCACTTTCGGCATTGAGCCCGCGTCGCCGATATCCTCAATTCCCCCAGGAGTTCTGTCCCCCGACAGTTCCCCCGCAGTCTACGTGCTCTCGACCAGGCGACTCTATCGCTCGCAGGCCTGGTCGCCTTGACGCCTCCATCGCCCCATTCGGCCTCCATCACAGTAGCATCGATGTTTTTCAACTTTTCGCAGGACGTCGCCATCGACCTGGGCACGGCCAACACGCTCGTCTACATCCGCGGCGAGGGCATCGTCCTCAACGAGCCGAGCATCGTCGTGGTCGACTCCGACACCAATGAGGTCCGCGAGATCGGCTACGAGGCGCTCCAGATGCACGAGCGTACCCATCAGGACATTGAGACGGTTTGGCCCCTGCGGGACGGTGTGATTGCCGACTTCAAGGTGGCGGAGGAAATGATTCAGGGCCTCCTCCGGAAGGTGAAGAGCAACTGGCTCACCTCCATCCGGAGCATGGTCGTGTGCGTCCCGAGTGGCATCACGGAGGTGGAGAAGCGGGCCGTGCGCGACTCCGCAGAGCATGCCGGAGCCCGAAAAGTCAACCTCGTCACCGAACCGATGGCCGCCGCGATCGGCATTGGGCTCGACATCACGGAGGCGGTGGGCAACATGGTCGTGGACATCGGCGGGGGCACCACCGAGATCGCCGTGATTGCCCTCTCCGGCATTGTGCTCGACGAGTCGCTCCGCGTCGGCGGCTCGGAGCTGGACAAGGCGATCGTCCAGTACTTCAAGCGCAACCACAACCTCTTGATCGGCTCCCGAACGGCCGAGCGCATCAAGTGCGAGGTGGGCAGCGCCATTGAGCTTGACACCGAACTGGAGCTTTCGGTGAAGGGACGGGACCTCGTGAGCGGCATCCCGAAAGTCCGAACCATCTCGTCGGTCAACGTGCGCGAGGCGCTCCACGACAACCTCGAACAGATCAGTGCCGCGGTCCTCCGCACCCTCGAACGCACCCCCCCTGAGCTCGGCGCGGACGTGCTGGAACGGGGCATCATGATGACGGGCGGCGGCGCGCTCCTCGAAGGCATCGACGAGATGCTCCGGGATCGCGTCGAGCTGCCCGTCTACGTGGCCGAGGATCCCCTCAAAGCGGTGGTGCAGGGGACTGGGGAAGTCCTCGAGAACCTGGAGGACTACGAACGCGTTTTGACGTGACTCTCCGGGACCTCTCCCCCGCTCGGCGCCTCCCTTCGCCCCCGTCGGCCTCTTTGGAACCGACATCTGTAGTGTGCCGATGGCGTCTCAGAATCAACCCGGCGACTGGCTTTTCCTAATCGCCCTCCTGCTGGCGGCCACGACGATCATGGCCACGCAGAACCAGCCGCTCCTCCGCACCCTCCGGGCGCACACGATGGAATGGACCGCTCAGGTTGAGAGCACTTTTGCCTGGATGGGGCGTTACCTTCGGGTGCTCGAACGGAACGACGAACTGCGCCGCGAAAACATCCGGCTCTCAAGCCAGGTGGCCCGCACCCGCGCCATCCGTCAGCGAAACAAAGAGCTGAAGCGCCTGCTCAATCTCACCGACTCGAGCGACACGCCGCTCCGCGCCGCCCGGATCGTGACAAAGGACATTTTCCAGAACAAAAATCTCCTAACCGTCGACGTAGGCCGGGCCGACGGGGTGTCGGAGGGCATGCCCGTGGTCCACGAACGGGGCATCGTGGGCACCGTCGTGCTCGTCAACGACCACTACGCGCAGGTCATGCCCTTCCTCAATACCGACTTTCGGGTGCCGGGCACCGTGCTTCCCCTCCAGGCCGAGGGGATCGTGCGCTGGGACGGCGAACGGCTCAACCGCCTCCAACTCGATCACGTCGTCAAAACCGAGCCCGTGGAGGCCGGCCAGCAGGTCGTCACCAGCGGCCATAGTAACGTCTTTCCACCCGGTCGCCGAATCGGGACGGTCGATTCGGTTGCCTCGCCCCCGGGGCGAACCGAACTTCAGATTTTCCTCCGTCCCGCCGTCCCACTCTACGAGATCGGCCACGCCGTCGTCATTCTCCAGCCCCCCGATCCCGAGCGAAAAGAGCTCGAGGAGACGCCCGTCGGATAAGTCGCTCCCACGCCCCTACAGCGTCGTCTCGCGGTCGCTCCGGACGATCACGCCGGCGTCCCTCCCCCTTCGTCCTCCCGGCTAAAGTTTGGCGAAAAACAGGCCGGACGGCGTAGAGTCCATGCTGACTCGAACCGCGGAAACGGGGAAGTCGTACAGAGACGGTACCCATTCCTTACTGTCCTCGATGCCGAGAGGACATGCCTCTTCTCCTTCTGCGATGATCCCCCTGTGTATATGAACGCAGAGACCGATTCCCCGCATGCAACGACCGTGCTTGGCGTCCGCTACGATGGACAAATTGCCCTCGGATCGGACGGCCAGGCCACCATGGATGAGACGGTCGTGAAGCACAAGGCCGAGAAGGTTCGCTCGTTATACGACGGCGACATTCTGGCCGGATTCGCAGGGTCCACGGCCGATGCCTTTACCCTGTTCGAGCGCTTTGAGGACAAGCTCCAGGAGTACGGCGGCAACGTGGCCCGGGCAGCCGTGGAGCTGGCAAAGGAGTGGCGCACCGACAAGTATCTCCGCCGACTCGAAGCCCTGTTGGCGGTGGCCTCCCCCCGCGAATTGTTACTGATAAGCGGGGCCGGCGACGTCATTGAACCCGACGATAATATCGTCGCCATTGGATCCGGAGGCTCATTCGCACTCGCCGCAAGCCGGGCTCTTCTCCAGAACGGAGAGGACCTCTCGGCCCGCGGGATCGTCAAGAGCGGACTTTCTATCGCCGCAGATATTTGCATCTATACGAATCATAATCGGACCATCCTCGATATTGAGGCGGAGTCTACTTGAGGCCCCCGTGGCGTGTCTACCTGCCACCCTCCGTTGCCCCTTTGTGGACTGGGGCACGGAGCCTCCCACTATATTCCAAAGAATGACGATGAGACAAGCTCATGACCCAAGATCAAAACTCGGATGCCGCCCCACCGAGACGGGCGGCAATGTTTGTCGACTACGATAACCTCTACACCATTCTCAAGTCGCAAAGCGAACGCAGCCGCTCCACGAGTGAGTACGCGGAAGAGATTTTTGAGGAGGTTCGCCGCTACCTCGAAGAAGGGGACGACATGCCCACAATTTTTGGGCGAGCGTACGGGTCGTTCGACACGCTCCTCGACGCGGAGGACGCGGAGGTCCCCTCGGCCCTCCACCGGAGCGGCATTGAGCCGGTGCACGTCCCGACCGGCATGCAAGAAAATACGGCCGAAATCCGTCTCACCCTCGAGCTGACGCAGTTCTTGACGCAGCGGTCAGACGTCCAGACGATGGTGATCGTGACGGGCAACCGGCCCTACCTTCCCCTCGTGCGGTGGATCCGCGAGCAGGGATGCCGCCCCCTCGTGGCCGCGGTCAACCCGCCGCAGACCGCCGACACCCCCGCCTTCGTCGAGGACAGCAAGTACCTCGACGCCCGAAATCTCCTCAGCCAGGAATCTCGCGAGGACCTTCTGGCGAACGCCCCGACGAGCGGGGCCGCCTACACCCGCGCAAAGACGCCCGACGATCCTCCCCCCCAACAGTACCAGACCCTGAGCAATCCTGCGGCGCGGCGCGCGATTGAGATTACCGAGGAGCACTTTGGGCAGTACGACGAGGTGTACCTGACCCCCCTCCTGCGCAAGCTGTCCGACATCATGGGGTCGGACAAGGACCCCAAATCGCTCGTGAGCGAACTGGAGGCCGCTGGTGCTGCCCGCCTGGAGAAGCGGAACGGCTATCCGTACAACTACACTGTCCTCATCGTCAACGACGACCATCCCGGCGTGCAGGACGTCCACGAGGAGAACAACGGCCGGGCCTCTGCGTCGGACGCCGACGTGCCCGCCGACGAGGCCGGCGCCCCCGAGGAGGAGCGGGAAGAGGAAGACCCCGCCTCCCCGCACGACGAATACGGGATGGACGAGAGCTTCAACTCGCCCACGGCTCCTGCCTCCACTGTGGCGACCGAGAATAGAGACGACGCCGCGCCCCACGACGAGTAGTCCCCGATCCCGAATCGGCCCCGTTCCGTCCGTCCCAGCCCCTTTCATTCACCGTTGATTCAGTATACCGTATGCCTGACGCCACCCAGCACGTTGAAGACCTCACGCCTCGCCAGATTGTCGAGGAGCTCGACAAATACATCATCGGGCAGGACGACGCCAAGAAGAACGTGGCGATCGCCCTCCGCAACCGGTGGCGCCGCCAGAACGCGCCGGAGGAGATGCGGGACGAAATCATGCCGAACAACATCATCATGATTGGTCCCACCGGGGTGGGCAAGACCGAAATTGCCCGCCGGTTGGCTCGCCTGGCCCGCGCCCCCTTCATCAAGGTGGAGGCCTCCAAGTTTACCGAGGTCGGCTACGTGGGGCGCGACGTAGACAGCATGATTCGCGACCTCACCGACATCGCGGTGAACATGGTGGAGAAGGAGCACAAGGAGGAGGTCCAGGATCGGGCGCAGGAGCTGGCCGAGGAGCGGATCCTGGACATCCTCATCCCCCCGGAGGAGGACGGGCAGTCTCGCGCCGGCGATGGGGCTCGCGACGAGCCCGGGTTTACGGTCCGCGAGACCGAGGAAACCCAGGTAGAGGACGAACAGCGTGAGAGCCTTCGGAAGCGTACACGGCAGAAATTCCGGGAGAAGCTGGAGCGGGGCGACCTCGACGACCGCGAGATCGAGATCGAGGTCACCTCGGACTCTCAGTCGATGATGCAGATGTTCGGGCCCATGGGGATGGAAGAGATGGGGGTCAACCTGGAGGAACTCTTCGGCAACCTGGGCGGAAGCCAGCGGAAAACGCGCCGAGTGACCGTGGAGGAGGCCCGAGAAATTCTGACGCAGGAGGAAGCCCAGAAGCTCATCGATCAGGATCAGGTAAAAGAAGACGCCCTGGAGCGCGTCCAGCAGGCCGGCATCGTGTTCGTCGACGAGATCGACAAGGTGGCTTCGGGCACCCGAACGCGCGACGATAGCGGCCAGGGTGCCGGCGTGTCCCGGCAGGGCGTGCAGCGCGACCTCCTCCCCATCGTGGAGGGGTCCAACGTGCAGACGAAGCACGGCATGGTGCAGACCGACCACGTCCTGTTCATCGCCAGTGGCGCCTTCCACGCCACGAAGCCCAGCGACCTCATTCCGGAGCTTCAGGGGCGCTTCCCCATCCGGGTTGAGCTCAACAACCTCGACGAGGACGACTTCTACGAGATCCTCACGAAGCCCAAGAACGCCCTCGTGAAGCAATACCGGGCACTCCTCCGGTCCGAGGACGTCGAAATCGAGTTCAAGAAGGAGGGGGTGAGTGAGCTTGCGCGCATCGCCGCACAGGTCAATGCCGACGTCGAAAACATCGGCGCGCGGCGCCTGCACACGGTGCTCACGACGCTCCTGGAAGACCTCCTCTTTGACGTTCCCGAGGAGATCCCGCCGGGCTCCAGCGTCACCGTTGACGCCGACATGGTACGCGACCGGCTTAGCTCGATCGCCTCCAGCCGCGACCTGAGCCAGTACATCCTCTGATCCGACGGCGGACGCCAGACCGCGGACCGCCGCGTGGAGAAGCAAGCCCCCTCTCGATATGCCAAGCTCGGAGTCTCCCTCCCCCACCGTCTTACATCCCGCCAGCGGGGCGCTCATTCTTGGGCTCGACTGGGTGCTCTTCTCCGAGAACGCGATGACCCTCGGCCTGTCGACCCCCCTCTCCGTTGGGCTCGGCTTCGCCCTCGCCGGGATCGGGACCGCCGTCACTCAGCGGCTGTACCACGACGACGGTCTCGGCTGGGCCGTCGTGAAGGGACTGCTGGGCGGGATCACGGTGGGCATTCCCCTCCCTGTGGCGGGCACGGCCGTGGGCGGCGGCATTCTGGCCCTCAGCGGCCTCAACACGCTGTGGGGGCGCTCCGCCCCAGAGAAGATGTCTCCGCCCTCCTCACACTCGGACGAGGGAGGCTGAGCGTCCGGTCTGTGCCGAACTCCGACTTGACCCGATCCCAGTGGTGAGGTCGGGACGTACCGCAGTTCGTGCCGACCGCGGTCGTCGGCATGTGATACGGGTTCCAGTCGAAAATGTCGGCAAAACCCGTGGGATCTGCCTCCTTTCAGGCGCGTTGGGGCGCCAAACGTTGCCAGGGTCCACTGCCCTACGGAGACCCAGCGGCGCGAGGGGGCGACGCGACCACTCGCTCGACCAGGGCCCGATAGGCCTGCTGCACCTCCGGCTCCTCATAGAGCCCGTTGTGAGCGCCTCCCTCCACCAGCACGAGCTGACGCTCGTCACTGGCGCTCTCCTCGTGCAGCCGGCGCGCCATGGCAGGGTCCGTAATTGGATCGTCCGTGCCCCCCACCACGAGCAACGGTTCCTCGAGAGTCCGCACTCGTTCAAGATTGTCGTCGTCCGCGAGGGCGGGGTCGATGTCGACCCCGAGGAAGAGGCGAACGTACCACGGAATGAGATTGCTCGTCCAGTCGTCCACGTTCGTGGCCGGATTTTCCAGAACGACCCCGGCCACGTCCCGCTGCGTCGCCACGTGGGTGGCCATGAAACTGCCCAGGGAGTGGCCCCACACGAGCAGGCGCTCCGGCGAGACGGAGGGCTCGGCCACGAGCGAGTCGTAGACCGTCAGGGCATCCTGTCGCAACGTCTCGGCGCTCGGCGATCCGTCGCTGCGCCCGTACCCCCGGTAGTCCCAGAGAAACGCGTTCACGGACGGCCGGGTGAGGGCCCGCAGGTATCCCCGGGACTGAACGAGGTAAAACCCGTTTCCGCCGAAGAAAAGCACAGTCGCCTCCGCAGAGGGCTGCGTAAGATGCCAGGCATTCAGGGTTACGCTGTCCGCCACAGGGACGGGCTGGACCGTGAGGTCAACATCGGCAAGCTCAAATGTCTCCGGGGTGACCGAGGGCTTCGGCTGAAAGACGGTCTCCTCGTCGATCGTGATCGAAGAGCAGGCGACCAGGAAAAACGAGGCGAAGAGAACGAGGAGAACAGCGCGCATCGGTTCGACGGAGGGAAAAGGGAGTGATGAAGTGTCGCCTCGTTTCGACGGACGTGCAGTGTAGGGGTTGACAGATCGGTGCAATTCCCCTGTAACACTCCTCTCAGGGCGATGGGTCGTACCAGGGATTCGTCTCTGGCTGCTCGCGCCCGTCGTGGACGGCGCTGTACTGCAGGTAGTTCTGCGCCCCCTCCTGGATGGCCGTTACTTCGTCCTCGGTCACCTCGCGCACTCGTTCGGCGGGCTGGCCAAGGACGAGCGACCGTGGCGGAATCTCGGTGTCTTTGGTCACCAGGGCCTGCGCCCCCACGATGCTGTGTCGCCCAATGACGGCGTGGTCTAGCACCGTGGCCCCCATCCCCACCAGCACCTCGTCCTCGATGGTGCACCCGTGAATGATGGCCCCATGCCCAATCGTGACGTGGGCCCCAATGTCGGTAGGAGCCGTGCCATGCGTCACGTGGACGACCGTGTGGTCTTGGACATTGGTCCCCTCCCCGACGTGGATCCAGTTCACGTCGCCCCGGAGGGTACAGTGGTGCCAGATGCTCGCGTTTGCGCCCAGCGTGACGTCCCCGATGACGACCGCCGTCTCGGCAATGTAGTTCGTCTCGTCGTAGGTCGGCTCAACGCCGAGAAACGGTTTGACCATGTCGGGATGGGGGAACCTTTGAGGGGCACGATGAGAAGATGGTGGTTGAGAATCCTTCATCCATTTCCGCTCCGTTGCGCGTCTCGTAATGTCCGCTTCCGAGCAAAGCTCTGTCGTTGCGCGTCGCCCCTACCAGGTGATTGGGATCGCCGCCGGGTTTCTCCTGCTGGCCTACGTCGCTACGCAGCTGATCGAGGTTCTGTTTACCGTGTTCGCGGGCATTCTCCTGGCGGTGTTTCTCGCTGGGATCTCGCAGGAGCTCAATCAGGACACCTTCCTTCCCCGGCCTCTCGCCCTGCTACTGACCCTGATTGGGCTCGTGGGACTCGTCGTGGGCCTGTGGAAGCTAGCGGGACCCGACATTTCCGAGCAGATCAACGCGCTGGCCGCCCTCCTCCCCGACGCCGCCGAACGGCTGGCGTCACGTATCCGCACGAATGTGCAACAGTACGAGTGGGTGCAACGATTCGTAGACCCCAGCCAGCTCTTGCCGCCCGTCTCTAGCGTCCTTGGCCGCGTCACCAACGTCTTTCGGGGGACCCTCAATATTCTCGTAAACGGGTTTATCATTCTCTTCATCGGCATCTACGGCGCCGCGGCGCCGGGGTCGTACGTCGACGGAGTCGTGCGACTAATCCCTCCGTCGCGTCGCCCCCGGGCCCGTGAAGTGCTCCATGCCCTGGGGCGAGCCCTCCGCTGGTGGCTCACCGGACGTTTCATCATGATGGTGATCGTGGGGATCCTCACGGCCCTTGGCCTCCAGTTGGCAGGCATTCCGTCTCCCGTGGCCCTCGGCCTGGTGGCCGCACTGTTTTCTTTCGTGCCCTATCTCGGACCGGTATTTTCGGTGCTCCCGGCCCTCCTCGTGGCATCGGTGCTCGGGATGACGGAGGTCCTGTACGTGATTATCGTATACGGCGCGGTCCAGCTGCTCGAAAGCTACCTCATCACGCCCCTCGTGCAGCAGCAAGCCGTCCATATTCCACCGGCCACCGTGATTACGGCGCAGTTCATCGGGGGCATCGGGGCCGGGGCCGTGGGGGTGCTCCTGGCGACACCGCTCACCATCGTGTTCATCGTCCTGGTGCAGACGCTCTACGTGGAGGACGTGCTGGGAGACGACATCCCGCTCTTGGGAGAGCATTGAGTTGCGCAGCGGCCGAGAAGCGTCCCACGCGTTGCTCTTCGACGCAGTTACGCCGATTTAAATACATCGTGTCGGGTCGACCGTACCCCGAGTTCAGCAGACGGAAGACGGCCAATTTTCTCACAAGCTGAAACCGTTCAATGGTTTAACGCTGGATAGCATTTCAAGTCTGTGAGTTGACATCGACGGTCATTAACAGCGCCCAGTATGACCGCGGACCGCCGACGACGGACGGCCGTTTCTCGCTTGCCAACGGCGGTCCGCTGTCAGCCGTCTGCCGTCGTCGCATTTCAGGCAAATCGCTATTGACTCAACTCACAGGTCTGGAATGCAACCTAACGCTGCAACATTTGGCACCCCGAACTCGCCTAGAAGAAGCATTATTGTGTAGTCGCCGCCTCCGACCGCTGACCGTCTCAGCTCACCGGCAGCCGCACGGTAAAGCACGTTCCTTCCCCCTTCTCGGTCTCGACCTCGATCGCACCGTCCATCTCGTCCAGCACGCGCTTGCTCACCGCCAAGCCCAGGCCGCTGCCCTCGTACTCCCGGGCCACCCCCTCCGAGCCCTGCCGGAACGCCCGAAACAGCGCCGACGCTTCTTCAGGGTCCATCCCAACGCCGGTATCCTCCACCTCGATGGCCGCTTCTTCGTCGACGGGGCGGACGCGCACCCACACCGAGCCTCCCTCCTCTGTGTACTTCAGAGCGTTGGAAACGAGGTTCCGCAGTACGATTCGCAATCCACCGGGATCGGCGCGCACCCAGGGAGTATCGCTGGGGACATCGACCTGGAGGTCGATGTTCTCTTCCTCGGCCCGTGGGCCGAACAGTTCGGCCATCTCCTCGACTTCCTCGGCCACGGACACAGGTTCTGGGGACAGCCCCATCTCCCCCGCCTCCAGCTTCGAGAGATTGAGCACCGCGTCGAGGGTTTCGAGCAGGCGACGGCCGCTTTCCTCAATTAGGCCGGCAAACCGCGGAATGGGGCCCTCCCGCTTGCCCTCGATCTCCTCCCCAATCGCCTCCGCAAACCCGATAATCGAGGTCAGGGGCGTGCGGATTTCGTGGCTCATGTTCGCCAGAAAGACCGACTTCATCCGGCTGGCTTCCTGCGCCTCGTCCTTCGCCACGCGGAGGCGTTGCTCGCGCTCTTTTCGCTCCGTGACGTCCCTGTAGACCCACAGTGCCCCCGTCCCTTCTTCGAGCTCGTAGGGCACGAAGTCGCGCTCCAGCACGCGGCCGTCGGCAAGGACAAATTCCTCGTCGAACGCGGGCTCGCCCTGCTCAAAGGTGTCCCGTGTTCGCGAGACAAAGGCCTCGTCGTCGGCGAAGAACTCTGCAGTTCGCTCCGTGACGGTCGCGGCGTCCTGGCCTGTGAGCTCGCCGGCAGGGCCGGGCAGGCCCAGAATGTTGCAGAAGCTCTCGTTGGCGGCGAGGACAGAGCGGGACGCATCCTCGGCCAGCACCCCCGGCGGAAGGTTTTCCAGAATGGCCTCCAGGGTTGCGTTCGTCTCTTCGAGGGCTCGCTCCCGCCGTTTGCGGGCAGTGATATCGGTGTAGATGGCGTGGCCTTCTGGGGGTCCCGTATCCCGGGTTCGCCCGGTCACCTGAACCCGGAAGTCTCGCAGTCCATCGGCCGCCTCGCATTGAACTTCGTTCTGGACCGGTCCGTCCGTCAGGATCTGCCCCTCGATGCCGACAGCCGTCTTCCCGCCGGGCAGGAGCAGTCGGTCGATGTCTCGGCCCTCGGCTTCGTCTCTGTCCACCCCAAAAACTGTTTCGAAGGCCTCGTTCACGTCGGCGATCAGGGGACCGTCCTCCGCAGCCGTGTAGCGCACCACCGGCGTCGGGACGCCCTCAAACAGCATCTCGAACCGATCGCGCTCTTCCTGCACGGCCCGCTCCGCAGCCTTCCGCTCGGTAATGTCGAGGAGGACCCCGTTAGAGATGAGCGTCCCGTCCCTCCGCTGGGGGGTCGAGGTGCCAAGGAGCCAGATGCGCTCGCCCGACGGTTTTTCGAACGGAAACTCGAAGCGCCACCGCTCCTCCCGTTCGATGGCCTCCCGGGCAGATTCCCGGAGGTCCGTGCGGTGGGACACCGGGATGTGCTCGATGAATTGGTCGTAGAAGCTGTCTGGATCGGTGGAGATTCCGAGCATGGACTCCGCGTGATCACTGACAAACCGGGTCGTGTGTGTGCCATCGGGGTGCGTGGCGAACTGGTAGACCACCCCCGGAATGCTGTTGGCCAGTCCCCGGAGCCGCGCTTCGCGCTCGCGAAGGCGCTCCTCCATCTCGCGCCGTTCGGTGACGTCTCGGTGGATGGAGGCCCAATACTCAATCTCTCCCTCATTGTCGCGCACGGGCACGGTACTCCACAGCGCGACAAACGGCGTCCCGTCTTTCTTATAGTTGATCGTCTCTCCAGACCAGGGCTCCCCGGCCGCCTGGGCCTCCTGAAGTGAGGCCACGACCTCCGGGTCCGTGTCCGGACCCCGCAGCAGACAGGTCGTCCGTCCGAGGAGCTCTTCCTCTTCGTAGCCCGTCATTTCTTCGAAGGCGGGATTTGCGTAGAGAATAGAGGGCGTCGTCTCGGAGGGCGCAGGGTTCTCGGTGATGAAAATGCCGTCCCCGGCCTGCTCCACGGCCTCCGACAGCACCCGGAGCCGACGCTCGCGCTTTTTGCGATCCGTAATGTCTGTGATGGCGCCATCGTAGTACTGAACGTTCCCTGCCTCGTCCCGAATGATGGAGCCACTCATCAATCCGACAAACGTCGTACCGTCCGCTCGCTGAAACTCTCCCTCCTCCCCGTCGAACGAGTCCTGCTCCTTCGCAGCCTCTCGGAGCCGCTCTCGGGACTCGGGGGTGGCGTAAAGGGTGGCCGGATCAACCTCGAGAACCTCCTCCACGTCGCTGTAGCCAAACATCTCGGCGAAGGTCTGATTGGCGTAGACCAGACCCTCATCGGCGGTGGAGCGGTAGAGGCCCTCCGAGACATTTTCGGTGATGGCGCGGACCCGCTCCTCTCGTTCACGGAGTTTCTCTTCCATCTCCTGGCGACGGAGCGCGCTGAAGATGGCGTCCCCGAGAACATGCAGAATCGTGACCGTTTCTTCGTCCCATTCGATTTGAGACTGAACGGCGTCGAACCCGACAAACCCGACCAGGTTCTCCCCCTGTGTCATTGGCAGCACCGCCAGCGACTGAATGCCCTGGGACTCCAGAATCTCTTGCTCCGCGGACGCTGCCTCGGGGAGGTCCGCCACCTTGGGAATAATTAGGGGCTCCTTGCGGCACATCTGCTCCGTCCACCACGGGATTGCCGCGCAGGGGATGTCCTGAAGGTCGTCTTTCTGCGACGCGACGCCCTCCGCGCACCACTCGTGCGTGTTGCTCTGCGTGGCCTCGTCGAGGGCATCCGCCTCCGGATCGCCGTCAAACAAAAACACGTAGCTCCGATCCGCTTCCACGAAGGACCCGACCGACCCCAGGGCCACCTCGATGGCTCGATCAATGCGCTCAGGGGGCGTGTCGATGAACCCGGCAGAAATTTCGACAATCAGGCGTTCGAGACCCGTTCGCTGGGTGGGCGGGTTTTGGACCTCTCGATCGCGGGAGCCATTGCGGATCTCTCGCCCATGCGTCCCATTGTGCATGACCGTCAGTGCGGCATCCTGTCCCTCGTACTGGACTGGTACCGACTGGGACTGGACCACGCGCTCTTCCCCATCAAGGCTGGAGACACGGTGCTCGTGGACCTCAGTCGACTGCCCTCCCTCAATCCCTTCGAGCCGGCTCTGTATGTTCTCCCGCACCTCAGGGGCCACAGGATCACCCCCCGAGCGGTCCCCCACCGTCTCTTGACCATTCTCTCCGAAGAGCGACGTCGCCTCCGCATTGGCGTACGCAACCTCGCCTCCTTTGGTAATTATGACGGCCTCCTGAAGATTTTCCACAGGGTGCTGCCACCGGCCCCACGGTCTACGGAGATCTTCCTGACTTGAGAGATACAAGTGCGTGGCGATCCCCACCCCCGCTCCTGCCGTAGCCATGCTTGCCAGTACGGCCAGGGGATGGGTCTGGGGGGACGGTCCCAGGCCGAATCCGGCCGCCGTGACCAGGAGGCCGGCGCCGGCAAACCACCAGGCCGAGCCACCCTCCCCTCCGCTCAACCCAACGGCCCCGACGAGTCCCGCATACGCAAGCACCAAACCCAGCACGTATTCCCCCGTGGCCTGGTTTAGCACCACCACGGCCACACCCCACGCCATCACAACGTAGAGCCCGCCTTGCGTCCAGCTCCCCGAGCGGCGGCGCAGGCTTCCCGAGGCGTACGTGGCCGCACAGAGGCCGACCATGAGGCCCGCCACCCCAAAGCTTGCCCCGGTTGGGTCGGCGGGGTCGAGGGGCAGCGCGAAACGAAGGAGGCCGATCAGAGACAGCACGATGGCTCCCAGAAGACTAATCAGACGGCAGGTCTGGACCTGCGTCTTTTCCGTCGACGTGAGGCTTTCGTCTGCGGGACGGAACAGTAGAGGAATCTGTCGAAAGGGTCGATCCATCGGCAGGGATTTTGAGATGTTTGAGAACCAATTCTGTCCGGGGCATGTCCCGAACGAATGTGCTCTATTTTTTAGGTCTGGCGGTGAGCATGCGCTGCCCCGCCGCGGAGCGGGATGAAATGGATTCTACCACAGTCAAACACGCACAAAATCCATGCAAACTCTGCTGCCAGCGTCTCTTCCTCCGGGACAGGGCAATCGTATCGGAAACGCTCTGTCGAGCGATGGAGGCTCAGCGACCTCTGATCGTAGGACGGAGGCCGGGAGCGCAGGCGGATGATCAGCCACCGGGGGACGGGGAGTTGTAGGAGCTTCGTGCACGATCAATCGGGGGCTTTGAAAAAACGCCCACACGCCCTTCCCACACCCTCGATGCGTGCAGGACAGAGGCAGTACGGGGCCAGGAAGCGGATACTCATTTCCGAGCGTTCTCACGCATCGGGAAAAGCCCCGTCTTCCGAAGCACGCCCAGAGTGGGTCGGCAGCGTCGAGGGGACAGGAAGAGGGAACGGAGGCCGATCAGGAACAAGACGACGGTCCCTGAGAGCTAAGAGACTGTAGAGATGGCAGGTCTGGACCTGCGTTTTTTCCATCGACGTGAGGCCCCCCTCCTGAGGGCGGAACAGCAAGGGGATCTGCTGCAGGATCGAGGCACTGGAGGTCCACCTCAACGGGGAATGTGGATCCATCTTTGCATCGATCATGCCTCCCCTGCACCGGTCGGTCCCCGAGCTCCATTTCTTGCCCGAAGGCCTGGCCTCCTCGGGCCTCATTCGCCGATCGAGCTCCCAGATTTTCATCCGGACGAGTGCCACCTCCTCGGACCCCGTTTTCTCACAGAGACGCGGGTTCGGGAGAACGAGATTTCCCTTGGCGTCATGGAGGTGGAATCATGTCGGGGGAACCCTCGAAGAGCGCCCCGCGCCGAGCGGGGGGGCGTCGGAGACGGGCATTGAAGGGGTATCGATCTCTGCAGCCTAACCCTCCAGTAGAGGAAGGGGTCAAGCAACGGCTCCGAGTTGGGTCTCCCCCAGCGGTTCGACCGGCGCGAACGAAAGACCCCTCGCCGGCCTTTATAATATAAAACGAGTGTAATCGTGACTGTTTTTTGAACGGACTGATTATTACCT
>CAZRPQ010000021.1:0-14722 GCA_964601725.1 uncultured Salinivenus sp.
AATCTCCGTCCCGGGACGGCGTAGCCGCCTCCAGCGTGGGAGGCGTCTCGTCCGGATCGAAGACGCTGTTCTGGGCGCCCGGCGTCGCGCCCGCCTCGGCCTCCGACGACGCAAAGTTGCTCGCCGCGTCCGAGGGCCCGGCCGGATCGATGCGTTCCAGCGAGCGGCCGTCGCTCCCGCCCCACGACGGATCGTAGGGCACCGAGTCGAGCGGGGTGCCCGACGGCGAATGGCGGAGATACACGGTGTCGCCGCCGTTGTTGAGAACCGCCCATCCGTCTGGGGCTATGAATGAGACAGAGGGGAACACAGACGCGAACTCCTCGGCATCGCGCACGAGCACGGCGTACTCGCCACTGCCGAGCGTCGTATCGGTGGTCGCTACCGGCTCGTATTCCAGATTGCCGTCCGCAAACGCCAATTCGTCGAGGGCGACCGGTCCGTCCGCACGGTTATAGAGCTCGATGAACTCGTTCGTCGAGGGGGAGGGGGCGTACATGATTTCGTTGATCACCACGTCCCCCGTGTCGGGCTGCCCGACCGCGGGGCCCGGGACGAGGAGAGCGGCGAGAAGGACACCGAGGGCGAACCGGGGCATGGACGATCTCGGAGCCAAAAGCGGGAGGAGGCCGACGTGTGCGCCTCGCCAAGAGGTTGATCAAAATTTAAGGAAGAAGAAAATGTTCGTCAAGAAAAGAACGGATGGGACCTGCGGGCCAGGGGCGAGAATGACATCGCCACGGGCGCCGCTTCTAAGACCTACCGGTGATCGTCGGGTGCGCCGTTGCCCGAGGCCGGAAGGTCACGGGGCGTCGCCTCTCCGTTTTCTGCGAGGTCGTGCTCGAGGTGGTTGGTGAGAGCCCGGGCCATGAGCCGGGCCGTGGGCGCGAGCGGGGTCTCGTCGATGTCAAACCGATGATGGTGCAGGGGGTAGCTCGTCTCCGGGCCCGAGGCCGTCCCCACCCGGATGAACGCGCCGGGAACGTGCTTCAGGTAGTGGGCAAAGTCCTCGCCGCCCATGCTCGACCGCTCGATTTTGTGAATGGCCTGATCGCCGAAAGCGTCCCGGATCGTGGCCTCAATGTTCTCGATGGCCGCCTCGTCGTTGATGACCGGGGGCGAGCCATCTTCGAAGTCCAGTTCAATGTGGGCCCCATGCAGGTCCGCCAGTCGCTCCGCCGCCCGGTGCATGTATGATCGAACCGTCTCCCGATCGTCTGGGGAGACGGTCCGGAGGGTGCCCCCCAGCGAGGCCTGCTCCGGGATGACATTGTGCGCCTCGCTGCCGTCGAGCATCGTAATGGTGAGAACACACGCGTCGCGGGCATCCGTCACCCGGCCGGTCGCCTGATAGAATTGGTCCATCAGCTGGGAGGCGACCCAGACCGTATCGACGCCCTCGTGGGGCCGGGCCGAGTGCCCGGTAGCTTCCTGCCGCACCTTCACCTCAAACCGATCGGACGAGGCCGTCGCGGGGCCCGTGATGAGGCCGTACCGCCCCACGTCCAGGGTGGGATCGACGTGCACCGCATACACGGCGTCCAGGTCTTCGAGAATGCCGGCCCGGATCATGAGCGGAGCGCCACTGGGCAGACCTTCCTCGTTGGGCTGGAAAAAGACGCGGACGCGGCCCTGGATGGCGTCCCGGTTGGCGTGAAGCACCAGGGCCACCCCGAGGGCCATCGCCGTATGGGCGTCGTGGCCGCAGAGATGCGCTACGTTGGGCGTCTGCGACCGGTAGGGAACGTGTTTCTGGTCCTGGGTGGGGAGCGCATCGATATCGGCCCGGTACCCGACCGTGCCGCCGGGCGCTTCTCCCTCGATTTCGACATACAGCCCGGTGCCGGCAACGGGGCCGTGTACGTCGAGTCCGTATGCCTCCAGCGTCTGCCGAATGAAGCGTGCCGTGTTGTGCTCGTCCATCCCGACCTCCGGGTGGCGATGGAGGTGGCGGCGAACACCAACGAGCACCTGGGCGAGGGACTGCGTCTCGCCCGCAATGTCCGAAATTGAGTCTGGAAGATGAGAGGATTTTTCAGGGGATACGGTGGAGAGCATGCGGAGCAGTGAGACTCATGTAGGGGCGAATGGCGCTCCGGCAGAAGAACGAAGCAGGCGAGGTAGCCGGAGTTGTCCCTACGAACCGGGCGCGGGATAGATTCGCGTCGGAGTCGTGCCACGCCCCCTGAGCGGGGAGCCCGGGCTTCTTTCAGACCGAAATCGCGCCCCTCCGAGTGCAGGCAATGTGTTCAGGGAAGACCGAAGAGCTTACGCAGCGTCCACTCGCCCGCTAGAAGGACGAGAATGGCGATCAGAAAGAGAGACGTTCGCCACAGCTCGGCCTCAGAGGTCTGCTGGACGACCTCGCTCGAAAACGACGCGCGGTCGGCGAGGTCCGCGGGCAGCTGCTGGGCCGTCTCCGGCGTGTACGCCGTGCCCCCCGACCGGGCGGCCAGCTGTCGCATCAGGACCGCGTCGGCGCGGGGCGCCTGGTACTCGAGCCGAAGGGGCGCGACGGAAAATTCTCCCTGATCGGTGCCCACCTCCGTGCCCTCCAAGCGGGCCGCCGCCTCGTAGCGATAACTGCCCTCGGGCAGGGTGCCCACATCAAGCGTGTAGCGACCCTGTCCCACCGGCTCCATCGTATAGGGGTACTCCGTACCGCCCGAGTCCGTCACGGTCACCTCGACGGTCGCGTCCGAGACCGGCTGCATGCTCTCGTTGTAGACCTGTCCCGTAAACGAAACCGCCTCTCCGCCGTCGAACGTGGAGGCGACGGGCCGCACGCGGACCGGCGAGTCGTCGGCCTCCGTGCTCACCCAGCGGAGCAGGTTGGACGCGAGGCCGGGCCACAGGGGGGCGGCCGGTTCGAGGGCCGACGGCAGGAGTGCCCACCGCCACACCCCAGTGCCCAAGACGGCGGCCGTGCGGAGGCCCGCCCGGCTGCGGACGACGAGGAGAGGGGCGGACGCCGAGGGGGAGGGTTGTGTCGCCGTGGCCAGGACCCGGGCGTCGGGCGTGGGCGTCCAGTTAATGTCGCTGGCCCGAAGGGGGGGCAACCGGTCGAACAGAGACACGTCGGCGTCCTCCAGCCGAAAGACGGGGTGCTGCCGCTCGCTCTCAACCACGGTGAACGAGGCGTCGGTGAACCCTGTGTTCGCCGCACCGGGGGTAGCCGGTAGCACGGACGCGAAATGCTCGCTCCACGCGGAGAGGTCCGTCTGGCGGTCGAGGAAAAACAACGCCGGGGTGTCGTCCTCAATCTGCGTGGCGACCCGTTCTACCACGTCGTCGGGCACGGGGGCACTCGGGAAGCCCGCGCACACCACGACGTCAAACGTCGAGAGGTCCTCCGGCAGGCTTCCGCCGATGAAGGAGCCGTCCTGGGTCGGCACGCGGGCGGTCACCTTCGTGTCGGCGTTGCGCTCGTAGACGCGGCGGATTGCCGTAAGGCTGGGAGAGGGGGCGGCGCCCAGCAAGAGAACCTGCCGTTTGCTTTCGAGCACGCGCAGAGAGACCGTCTGCACGTTGTTGCGGGTCGTCACCTCGCCGGACAGCGTTGTCACGCGCACAGTGAGTTGCTGAAGACCGGCCTCCGTGGGCTCGAACGTCAAGTCGGCGGACACCTCGCCCGTGCCGGTCGGCAGCCGCACCTCGCTCCGATCCAGCGTCCGCCCGTTTTGTTCGAGGGTGACCGTCACCGGCTCGCCCCGGCCGTCGGTCGCCGTGAGGGCGGCCCGGACCGGCACCTTCGAATCGAGATAGGCGCGCTCGGTAGTCGCCACGCTGCGAACGCGGAGGTCGCGCGGCCGGGTGGTGTCGCCCACCGTGACGGTGTGGATGGGGACGGGGGACCGATCGGCCGCGCGAAGCGGATTGCGGCCCGTGTTGTACTGGCCGTCGGAGACGAGCACGATGCCCTTCACGTTCGTTTCCGGTAGCTCCTCGGGCACCGCTTGAAGGGCACTCGCCAGGTCCGTACGGGCGTCGCCAAACTGAAGGGAATCGGCAGAGGGGCCGGGGAGGGCGCGGAGGGACTGCCCGACGCCAAAGAACTGGACCGACCCCGACACCGCCTCGGGGCCGAGCGCCTCCAGAATGGGCCGAACGGAGTCTCGGGCGGTCGTAGCGCTGGGCGACTGGCCCCGGCCGGTCACCACGCGCATGCTCTTGCTGTCGTCGACCAGCACGGCCAGCACGGGTGGGCGCTCGGACGCCTGAATCTGCCGGAAGACTGGCTCGAACAGCAGGAAGCAAATGAGGGCGAGCGCCAGGAACCGGAGCCCCCCGAGCAGTCCCCGCCACCCTGCGCTGAGGGACGGGACGGTGGACTGGTAGCTCCAGTATGTGAGGCCCCCCGCCACCATCACGCAGAGAAGGAGCAGCCAGGGGGAATAGCCGAACGAGAACACCATGCGGTATCAAATGCGGTTGGCCGGAGGAGACGTCAATTGGTGATCGAAATGGAGCCCGTAGCGCGGTCCCCCGCGTCCGTGCGCACCTCGAAGCGGTAGAGGCCCGGGGGCAGGGCCTGCACGTCCACGGCGAGCCGGTTGGGGCCTGGGTGGCCCGCCCGCTCGACGTGGCGCACCCGCCGCCCCAGGGGGGTGAGGAGCGACACGCGGAGGGTGGTTGTATGCGCCGGGGCAGACACCGGCACGATGAGGGACGAGGACGACACCGCGCGGTACGGCGGAGACACCTGCAGCGTGGACGGGGACGTGCGGCGGGCCGTCCACTCGGCGGCCCGGACGGCGGCGTCGGCGTTCACAATACCCCAGCCGCGGGTCGTGTCGGGGGCGTGGGCCTGCGCGGCGGTCTGCCGCAGCAGGCGGCGCACCTGCATCGGGGCGAGCGACGGATTCACCTGTAGCATCTGGGCCACGACGCCCGTGACCTGGGGACTCGCAAACGAGGTGCCTCCCACCTGAGCATACCCGCCGTCCTTCCAGGCGGCCGGCACCTCTTGGCCCTGGACCAGCACGTCCGGCTTCCGACGGCCGTCGGCGGTGGGGCCGCGGGCACTGAATGAGACGAGCGACGAGTCGGGGGCAATGGCGCCCACCGCGATGGCAGAGTCGGCGTCGGCAGGGGTATTCACGTAGTACCAGCACGAGTCCGGGGTGGCACAGCCGCTGTTGCCGGCGCTCACGACCACCGTCACCCCCAGCTGTGCGGCCCGGTCCACCGCCCGCGTGGTGAGGGCGGTGTCCCCGTCCAGGTCCTCGGGCGAATAGCTGCGCTGGCCGTCGTCGAAGGTCGTGTAGCCGACCGAGACGTTCACCACGTCCGCCCCCCGCTGGTGGAGCCACTCCAGCCCCGCCACGAAATTGTCCTCCTCCACGTTGCGCTCGAACTGCGTGTACTCCGTCGTGGCCCCCAGCGCAGTCGCCCCGTAGGCCGGTCCCATGAGCGATCCGGGCGCATATCCGACGGCCACAGACATGACGCCGGCCCCATGAATGCCCCCCTGTTGACCCTCCGTAAAGGTGCGAAGGCCCAACAGGCGATCGTCGGACCGCAGCGCCGAAAACGCCGGGTGGCGCAGGCCGGCGAAGTGGGCGTCCAAAAAGCCGACCCGGACCCCATGCCCGCTGAGCCCCCGAGACAGGGGCGGCAGGGCGTTGATGCGGGCGAGGGGACCCTCCGAGGCCCCAACGGCGGGCGGGGCCGTCGAGCGGGCGCCGAGAGTGCTCCCGGACGACGCAGAGAGAACCCTCGTCCCCGCAGCGGGCGCCCCCGACGGGGCCAGGGTAGCGACCGGTCGGGTCTTCCGAACGAATGGAAGGGCCGCCACAGCCGCCCGAGTCGTGTCGGAGAGGCGCGCACTCACGGCATGGAACCATCGGCTCCGGACGAGAGGACGGAGCCCAATCGCCCGCAGCCGATCCAAGTAGGCGGGGGCCACTGGGCGTGTCCAACGCGCCTCCGCCGACGGGGGAGAAGGAGTAGGCCGGTCGTCGAGGAAAATCCAGTATTTTTGAGCAAAGACGGTACTATCACTCGGCGAGGCCGCGGCGTGGGCACGAGGGAGGGTCCCGAGAAGCCCCGCGACCAGAAGCAGCATGGCGAGCCCGCTCTTTGCCCAGTCCGCAAGATCGTAGCTGTCCACCCATCCCCAGTGTTCACGAGGAAGGCCGTCAGGATCAGAAAGGACAGTACACAAAATCCGAGTCATAGAGGCGCTAACAGTCCGAGGGCTCCTTCCGTCCGCTTCGGGGCTCCTCCCCGGTACCACTCCAGCGGCATCCCCGTTTTTCGGACATCCTGTGGAGGAGAGGGAATGCCCTCTCCACACAGGGCCGTTCACGAAGGGGACATCGCGACGTCCCGGAGAGGGAGCGAGATCACATGTACAGGTAGCTCATGTACCCGAAGAAGGCAGCGACCATGAAAGCCCCTTCGACCCGAGAGATTTCGTATTTCTCCCAGGTCAGAGGCACAAGGAGGGCACAAAAGCCCAGCATTACGGGAAAGTGGAGACGGATCGTTTCGGCCTCCACCGGGATGGGCTCGGCGATGGCCAGCGTGCCCACCACGAACAGCACGTTGAGGAGATTGCTCCCCATCACGTTGCCGACCGTCATGTCCGATTCCTGCTTCAGGGTTCCCACCATGGAGGCGGCGAGTTCGGGGAGGCTGGTGCCGATGGCCACGACCGTCAGCCCGATGACGACGTGATCGACCCCCATGAGGTCCGCGATGGCCACGGCATTGTCCACCATGAGGTGCGCCCCGAGCGCCAGTCCACCCATCCCCCCAAACACATACACCCCTTTCGCGAGCGCCGACATCTCCGGATCTGCGGTGTCGAGTTCGCCCTCCATGCTTTCGAGGATGGTCGCTGTCGACGTATGCCGGGCGTCGTAGAACACGTAGACCCCGAGCCCCACGAGAATCAGCACCATGAGGATGCCGTCCACGGTGCCAATTACGCCGTCCAGGGCGCTGAGATAAAACAAAACCATCACCCCCAGCATCACCGGATACTCGCGCTTCAAGACATCGGGCCCTACGGTAAGGGGAAGCGTCACGGCGCACACCCCGAGGATGAACGCGACGTTGCTGATGTTGGACCCGATAATGTTGCCGATGGCCAGGGGCGACTCCCCCGAGAGCAGCGCGAAGAAGTTGACCAGAAACTCTGGCATCGACGTACCGAGCGCCACCACGGTGAGCCCCACAACGACGGGCCGGATGCTGTACTGAAGGGCGATGCTCGTGGCCCCCTGGATGAGCCCCTCGGCGCCCAGATACAGCACGAGGAGGCCGAGGAAGAAGAGAAAGACGTAAAGGACCATGCGGGGCAACTCAGATGGATCGCCGACCAATCGCTAAAGGCAGCACGGGCCCACGACGTTCAGAGGCTCGTGCCATCGGATCGCTTGTTCTCAAGGTGGAGGGGGCAATTATGTTACAGGAGCCGTTGCCTGCGTGCGGCCGCACGGGACGCTCTCATTGTTCAGGCAGCCCATGAATCGTCACTGATACCCGGTGAACGGCGATATTTTGTTCAGGGCACCCGTGTCTTTGTGCTCCGCTGTTTGTCGTTCTCCAACGCGTCGAGCAGAACGGCAGGGGGCTATCGAAGCATGCACCGGGGCGGGCTCCTCGTTTTAGGGGCGCACAACGAAGTCCCTACGCCTCCTCGAGCAGGGCCTGTCCGCGGAACGACCCCGGCAGCAACGCCGACACGGTGGTACGCTCGGGAGCATCGCGGTGCCGATCCATCCAAAGCGTCGTGTCGGGGGCGAGTTCCGCCAGGAGCTGCCTGCAGGCGCCGCAGGGCGTCCCGTCCGGGTCCTCGTCGCAGGTGAGGAAGAGGTGTTTGGGGGCCGGAAGGGCGTACGACTGCACGGTGCCCAGGGCGTTGCGCTCGGCACAGAGGATGCGCGCCCAGTCCGGGTGCTCCACGTTGACGCCCGGGACGAGGCGCCCGTCCTCGCACTCCAGGACGGCGCCCACGGCGTAGTCGGAGGCGGGGACGTAGGCACGCCGGGCCACGCGCCGCGTCGTTTCGATGCCGTCCGAAGCGTCGTCGATCCGTTCGTCGACCACCGGCGAAAGCGGGTCGCCCACGGCGGGCAGGGCCCCGTCGCCGGTCCCGCCGCCCCGGAGCCAGGCGTCGTCGGCCCCCGCCTCGTAAGGACCCTGCGGCAGCTCCTCCACGTAGAGCGTCTCCTCGCGGCGGAAGGGGCGCGACAGGACGAACGCCGCAATCCGCTCCGCCACCCCCGCGGCCACGGCGGTGGTGTACGCGTTTAGGAGGGCCGGGAGGGTGAGGGAGTACGACGCGCTCTCCACCCGAACACCGGGAATCCAACGACCGTCGTCGAGGAGAAGCACGGCCGCCGTCGGCGCCTCGGAGAAGGGCACGTGGGCACGGTTGCTATATTCCTGCGCGCAGTCGCGGAGCGGGGTCAACACCGGATCGGACGGCATACGGACCGGGCATTTGTCCAGAATTTCGTGTCGGGACCCGGGCGAATCGGTGGGGGCGGGGGGAGGTTCCCGATTTTGCGAATGGGCGAATGGGAGAGTAGAGAGACGCGGTGGGACGGTTCAGGAGTCTGGTACATCGCCAGTGCGGTCCACGGAGACCTCCTCGCCGGTCTCGGTGTCGCGGTAGACGTCCGTCCCGTCCTCGTGGCGCAGAAATTCGAGCCGCTCCGCCGTGCTGTCCGTCTCGGTCTGCCCGAACCGGGCGGAGAGGGACGCCTCGTAGCTCCAGTCCTCCGGCGTCATGAGGGCGTCCGGGTCCGACCCTGCCAGCCGACAGGCCACGACGGACTCTGATTCGTGATCGGGGGCCGGCACGCTCCCGAAGTCGGCCCACTTGCAGGGGGCAGACAGACCGCGCTGCTGGTCGGCAATTACCAGATCCACGGCCTCGCCGTCCGCCCGGTAGGTCAGGCCCTTCTCAGTGAGCGTCGCCACGAACTGCTTGGCGTCGCGCGGGTCCATGAAGCCGACGCGGACGAGTTTCCCATCGGCACAGAGCGACGCATCCGGGCAGTCTGCAACAAACGCCTCCCAGCCCCCGGCATGCTTGTGCACGATTGCCCCGGCGCGAACGATGACGGAAATGCCTTCGACCAGAACAGCCATGGAACGGAGGAGGACTATGAAGAAGGACGCAGGACCAAGAACGAGACCACAGGCAATCGTTCCACACTGCCAGAACCAAACCCTTCGTGTGGAGGGGGCTCCGAGAGGATTTGGACCTCCCGGGCGGCTGGGGCGAGCGCATCCGGAATTCGGACGTTCCCCACTCGCGTCGGGCGGAGCGTCGATGCTCCCCCGTCCCCATTTCCCCACGCTCCGCGGGCACATCCCGAGCATCAAGCAGGGCGAGCCGACCTCGTTTCGGGGCGAAACACGCGATTGCCGACCGTCATCGGCCTTTCGCCCGAGACCGATATTCCTTAGGTTCGGAGTAGCGACGATCCTGTTTTCCAGCGCTCACTCCCCGCATGCCCGACGAACCGACCGAACTGGCCGTAGGCGAGAGCATCGTCCTCTCGGACGACGGAGACGCCCTCCGGGTGGAAACGACCCGAAGCGAGGAGCACCTCTTCACGACCACGTACCGGGATCCCGACACCGGAACCCTCCGACTGGCCCTCCAGGTGGACATCACCACCGGCGCGACCGCCATCGACCCCCGTAGCTACGACGTTGACTTCTGGACCCTGGTCGTAGAGGGCCTTCCCCGGCCGGACCTGGACCTGCGAGACGCCCTTGCGTCGTTCGACGACCCCGGCATCGAAGTACAGCCCGAGCGCCGAGAGGTCCACGTGCACGCCGAGGCGGACTGATTTCGTGGGGGATCGCCCGAATTCTTGGGTCCGCGGGGCGTTGAGCATACCCAAGATCGTCGCCATGTCTTTCTCTTCGCCGGGGTGGCGGAAGTGGCAGACGCAACGGACTCTCATGGCACTCTGTTGAGGAAGGGGAATCGGCGTCTCTAGCCGCTCAGGTAGGTCTGGTCGACCACCCCTTTCAAGATCTGGGGCTGATAGGTACATTTCCTGCTCAGCTATGTTTTCCTAGTCAACCCAGAGCCGATGAACGGTCCCGTTTTTGAGCGTTTTGCCGACGAGGGCCCGATGGCCGTGATCGCTGCCATTTTGCTTGCTCGCGTGTTCTCTCCAGAGAAGCTCGACGAGCTCTTCGAGCAGGTTCGGACGAAGCAGCGTGCGCAAGATCTGCTCTTTTCGACGGTGTTTGACCTAACGGATAAGGTCGTTTGTGCCGTTGAGTCCTCTGTTCACTCGGCCTACCAATCAGAAGAGATCGACGTGTCTCCGACGGCGGTCTCCGATAAGCTGAGTGCCCCTGAGCCGGGCGAATCCGCCGAACTGGTGCGACAGGGCGGAGTTTAACTCGCCCCATCGTTGGCGCACTCCAAAGCAAGGGGCAGGATCAGGAAAGCCGATGTTGGCTGGAGAGCTACCGGACAAGGTCCTCGACGGCAGTTGCATCGACGCGACCGAACGGCGGATTGGGGTGTTCCGGAAGGAGGCCGCGGCGCCGCTTCCGGGGAAGGCCCTGGCAGCCCCAGGTCCGAGGGGGACTAATCACCGACTTTTTCCCCTGTGCGGGTGGGCACGCCCAGGTCCCGACGCCGTCGGGATGCTCGGCAGGGTGTTTTCCCGCGTAGATCCGGGGGGTGCTGTGGATTGGGGACCGCAACTTTGCAACGCAGGGGTTTCGATCCGGAATTGCCGGGCAGGAGGCGTTTTTTCTGATCCGGGAGCACGGAAATCTGCTGTGGGAGGCGGCCGGTCCGGAAGAATCGGAGGGACGCGCCGAGAACGGCTGGCTCGGGCGTCGATGGTCCTCCACGGGGCGGCTCTGATGGTGAACCTGCGCCGTCTCAGCCGCTACCGGGAGCAGAGGCGGAGAGCTCCTTTGCCGCGGAAAAGGCGTTGTTTTGGCGTTTTTGTTGGCCCTCTGGGCAGCGTGGCGCAAAATTCGAAGGTAGAGAAGAAAAGTGGCGCGTCGAGAGTTCAGGTTCGGTTGATCAGCAATTCCCGCCCTCAAAGCATGCTCGACTCCGAAATCGACCGTATTTTCAGCGAAGCCTTCTTTGGACCCTTGGACCCCACGAGCCACGTGCCGCTTGGGCCGCGAAGGGCCAGGTTGGGAAGGGGCGGTCCCACTTGCCAACCTCCTTTTTAGTCGTCCCGACAGTTCAACTTTTCGGGCGCTCCTCGTTTCGGGCGCACCTCGATTGGATTTATCGAGCAATGAAAAATTGTTGCTCTCTATGCGTCTGATCTACGGAGAGCCTCAAAAAATACATCCCGCTCGGAAGCCCCCCTACGTCAACTTCGAGGCGCTTCCGGCCGTTGACCGTTTCCTGCAATATCGTCTTCACCTTTCTGCCGAGCGTGTCGTAGAGCCGCAGGGTTACGGCCCGTGGGCTGGGAGTAGCGATGCCTACCTCTACAGTGGCTTGCGCTGGATTGGGTACTGGCGGCCGTAGGCGAACGCTCCTCACGCTTCGCTGAACCGTGGTTGAATCCAGGTAGGACGCGCTTCCATCGAGATCAAGTTGCTTGAGCCGGTAGCGAAGGGTTTCGGCAGCGAACGTCAGGTTCGTATCGCGGTACCGATACGTCCGGGCTCGACGGCTCTCCCCTTCTCCCTGAACAACGCCGACAACGGTCCATTCGGACCGGCCGTCCTGCGTGCGCTCGATCTCAAACCGGTCATTGTTTGTCTCGCTGGCGGTTTCCCAGCGGAGAACGACGGCCCCTTCATCTCTGGTCGCCGAGAATCGCGCAAGCTCCACCGGGATCGTCGGAGAGCATTCAAGGGGCCCTCCGTCCGCCTTGCACCGCAGGCGTGTCCAGGCGCCGCTGGGCACCATTGCCTCGTTCCAGGCGGCTGCACTGTCGATCAGTGTAGGGCGGGCCCCATGCTGCACGCCGAAGCGCAGCATGTGGTAAAACTGAGAGGGCTCCTCCCCAGGGTCTTTCCAGAACCCGGCGTCGAGGTCCGCGGTGGTATCGATCGTAGTGGACGCAGGCTCCCAGCCACCGCGCTCATCCTCCAAGCGGTCCCACCCTGCATCCACGTTCGACCCGAGGTCCGGGGAGTGGCGGTACATCATGGCTTCGACCTGCTCCTCAAGAAGAATCTCGTAGGCGTCCCGGTGCAGGGAGGGAGCATACTCGTCCAGAGTTCGAAAAAAATCGTGACTCACGCCAAGCTGGGCCCCACAGAGATACCGGTTGGTGGACCAGGACCGGGGATTGTGCTCAATGTGCCCGACGCCGCCGTCGAAGCTCTCACAGGCCTCAAGGCTCTTCATGAACGTGAACACGCGCCGTAGGGGGTGCTCGATGCCGAGTGTTTGGAGATCTTCGAGGTGGGCATTCTGGTACTGCCAGTCGACCGGTCGATTGCCAAGTTTGTGCCCCCGTCCGCTGTTAATCCGCATGGCAAGTTCGTACCAGGTGTTGTCGAGCCACAGGTCGTAGGCTCGGCTCTTGTTTCCGGCGTACTTCCCGGTCACGTGCGGGGCAAGGTCGAAGGGGTAGCGGCCGCCGGGCCAGGTATACCAGTCGGCATTGCTCCACGTCCCTCCATTATGGTCTGCGAGAGCCTCCATCTCATCGGCCGCATCGTGCCGTTCGATCGTGGACCAGAGCCGTACCATCGCCCACTTCTCCAGATTGACGTGTCGGTAGGCACCATCATCCTGGATCGTCACGTCTTCGTATCCAGGCCGAACGAAGGACGACTCCTCGTCTCTAAAGTTGTCGATCTCTGCCCCCATGAGCCGGTTGGCCCACCACAGGTCCTCCAAGCAATCGCGAGCCGCGGCCCCCTTTGTCTCGGCACAGCCCTCAAAATCAGCAAATGATTCGTGCTGTCCTCCCGGATCCCCCTCGACGGCATCCCAAAACCCCGACCGCCAGTCGCTCCAGGTCTTGATTCCGGTCCCCCACATGTCGAGGGGGTGGTGGGCGGGAAGCCATTCGTTCCAGTCCGGCAGCTGAATCGGAACGGGGACGTGCATCCCGTCACGTGTGGCGTCGATGTCAAAGTCATCCGCCGAAGGGCCGCCCGGAAAGACGTGAGAAAGCATCTCTTCGTCCTTGTCAAGGGCCCATTTGACCCCCGCCCCTGCGGCTGCATACTGGCTCCCGTCGCCCGCCATCTGGCGAATTGGTGTGCCTACAGTGCGGTCGTCGCTTTCGTCTCGACTGGCAACGCTGGTGGGACCGGGCTGGTACACTGGATGCCACGGCCTACCCGGCGGCTCGTAGCTGTGACCGGTATCCGGATCCTCGAGCCGGTAGTTTCGGATGTAGGCAGCAATCTTTTTGCCCTGCGCCTCGCTGAGCCCATGAAACTTGCTTCGCGCAACGATCGCCTTGTTGGAATACGCGAAGTAACTAAGATCACGGCCGTCGTCGGCGTGACAGTCGCTACAGGACGCAATAAGCGACTTGTCCTGGTTCCATCGCGCCGTCAAAATGTTGCGCTTGTCCCAGAGCTCCCCGCCCTCTTGGGCGGCGTTTTCGCTCCGGTAGCCTTCGGGCGGCTTCCAGGTTGAAGGATCGTCCCACGTGAAGGTCGTGCCGTCAATCATATCACTGTCTCCTGCGTCCCGAAGCTCCAAGTCAAGGATTCGAAACCCGGAACTTGGGTCTCCGAAATTGTCCGGACTGTCTTCCGCGTTTGCGTAGTTAAACCGGAAGGCGATTGTGTTTTCACCGCCGACCAAATCACCCCCAATGTCGTCGAGAGCCACTTCAAAACGAATTGTGTGGTAGGGGCCGTCGATGCAGTCGTAGGCGGACTCGGGAACCTTGCAGCGGGCGATCGTGTCGTCGAGCGGCGTCCAGGACCCATTGTTTACGCGAATAGACGCCTTTTCAATATCATACCCTTGCCAGTATGGATACCCGATTGAGTGTGCTCGCAGGTACAGGCTATCAACAGAAGACACGTCACTTGCGTGAAGAGATACGGTTTCCGTTGTCCCGTCGGGGCCGATGACCTCAACGGGCAGTCCAACCGTGTTTGCCACGGGATTCTCCAGCACCATTCCTGCAGCAAACAGAATGCTTGCAATGGCCCCGAAGAGAAGCAAAAACAGGCCCGCCCGGCTAATGATCATTGACTGTTTAATTCGGTAACAGTCCTGCATACCGGAGCAGATTCTGGGATCCGTTCGCGAACTACTTCAGAAAGGAACCGACGTGGTCGTGAAGCGGGGCGAAGTCCTCGTCCCGCAAAAGGCTCGGGCCGAGCTCGTGGAGAATCCGGTACACCGAATCCGGCTCCATCTTACGGGCCACCTGGGGGGAGACGTCCATCAGGTCCCGTTGATACTCACGCTCGCTCATCATGGGTCGAGCAGGATCTCAATTCAAAGCACGCGCAAAGGAAAATTGCTTCCTGTCTTGATAGTTTACGAAAATCGAGGCTGAATGTGTAGCACGGAGCGACTTTTTGAACAGCCTCCTAGGATCAGGACAACGGCTCTACATCGGAAATCAGGGAAGCAACGGACACATTGTAAACCCGCGGTCCGTAGCATTCCCTGTGTAAGGCGTTTTTTCATTCGGTAGTAGAGAGCGTCCCGGCGGACGCCTCTACAGGTCGGTTTCGGTTTTTCTATACGATGTTTCCTTGTTCATGAAACGATTCCTCCTCTTCGCCGCGCTGCTTCTCTGCGCCAGCCTCACCTCGTGCCAGT
>CAZRPQ010000022.1:0-14057 GCA_964601725.1 uncultured Salinivenus sp.
TGATGTCCCCACGACCGGCCACCGCCTCCAGCACGCCCTCGTTCGTCATGTAGCCGGTGGAGAACAGGACGGCCTTGTCTTTCCCCATGAAGTCGGCGAGCCGGGCTTCCAGCTCAAGGTGCAGGTCGAGCGTGCCGTTGAGAAAGCGACTGCCCGTACAGCCGGTGCCGTACTTGGCGGTTGCTTCCTGTGCGGCCTCTTTCACCCGAGGGTCCGCAGTCAGCCCGAGATAGTTGTTCGAGCCTGCCATGACGAGCTCCGTGCCGTTCATGACGGCCCGGGAGCCTTCGCTTTCCTCGATCGGTCGGAAGTACGGATACAGGTCCGCTTCCTTCACCTTGGCGTAGTCGCCCGACGGGTCGAAGAAGCGATGACACTTTTCAAAGAGGGGGAGCTCATCCTGCGTGGCCACCTCTGATTCGGACTCGCCGGACTGAGAGGACTGGCGGGGGTCGTGGTCGGGAGTCGTCATAAGATCAAGAACGCAATACGAAAAGTTCGGGACGCGAAGGACGAAAAAGGGGTCGCGTGTAAGATGCCGGTATTGGGTTCCTTCTCCGCATTTTAGTTTTGTCGCGCTGTTTCGGAGGAAAGTAACACGCGAACAAGAGACGCCTATGCAATCCTCTCTCCTCCGGGGGCGCCGTGACATCTCAGCTTGAGTGCAAAGTACAAGTGCTTGTTCGGTACGTCTCTCGGCGAAAGGGTTTCACCAGCTTCTCGCATCGAAGGGCTTCCATTCCCGCACCGGGCGAAACTTGTGGGCAGTTTTACATCCACCGTGCTTCCTCTCCGGCTGCCTCTCTGCTCCGAGACCCCGATTAGGCTGCCATTCATTCTACACCGCATGTCAGAAGCGCAGGCGAACGCGCAGCCCTATCCCGTTCGGGGGAGGAGACGCGCGTGCCCTCTCCGAGCGTCTCTTCGCCCCTCCGGACCGGGCCTGCAGGCGTTCTCCGCCGGTCGGGCGCACGTCCAGGGCGAGATCGCCGCCCGTGTCAAACGTCAGTAAGTGCGCGCTTACGTACGCGTCGAGGATGGTAAGGGCGTAGAAGAGCCCCGTGCCCAGGATGGACAGATCTCGCCAGCGGCGGTACTTGTCGCGCAACGTTCGGAGCTGTCGCCCGCTCACGTCCCCCCCGGTGCGCTGCTCGCCCCCCAGCCGCTCCACGGCCTGGTTGTAGTCATCCTCGAATTTGCCGTAAGGATTGTCCCCGTCCCCCTGCCCAATTTTATAGAGATTGGCGTGCCGAAACAGGAGGTAGCGGCGGTTCATCTCGTAGATGGCATAGCCGCCCCCCGCCAGTCCCGCGTAGACGAACGGGATTTTGTAGTACTGACGATTATAGACCTGTCCCCAACCCGGGGCCGCGGCCGCCCGCCAGAGGGCCCCTCGCGGGGAGTGGTCCGGCGAAAACCCCTTTTCTTTCAGCAGAGCGGCCCGGACACTATCGGGCTGGGCCCGGGCCGGGCCTCCTCCAAGCCCTCCTCCTAGAAGCAGCCCTAGCAGCCCCAGACCGATGCCGAGGCGACGCGTCCAAGTCACGGGCAATCGAACGACGAACAGTCAGAGTTTACCGACGCTTCGGCCCCAGTGCGAGACGGGTACAAGGGAGTGGAGAATGGAAAAAACACCCCCGCCTGAATGCCCACGGCACGCCCACGCCTCCAGGCAAGCAGTGCGCGGCGTCCCTCTCTATCCCTCTACCATGAGCTCCAGCAGACGCTCGAGATCCTCCTCGGAGTAGTAGGAGATCTCGATTTTGCCCTCGCCGTCTTTCTTGTGATGAATCTGCACCTGCGTGCTAAACTGAGAACGGAGCTTGCTACGCAGCTCTTCGAGCTGCAGGTCGTTGCGGTTGGGCACCGGCTCTGGTGCGGGCGACTCCTCGGCGACGTCCATCTCCGCCTCATCATCGCTCTCGTCCTCCTCCGCATGCCAGTCGCGAACGCGCCGCTCCACCTCTCGCACCGACAGGTTCTCGTTGACGGCCTCTTCGAGAAGCTCCACCTGGGCCTCCTCGTCGTCCATCGCAATGAGGGCCCGGGCGTGGCCCATGCTCACCTCCTTGTCCCGGAGCGCGGCCTGAATGCGAGGGGGCAGTCGGAGCAGGCGAAGGAAGTTGGACACTGTCGCCCGGCTCTTGCTGACTCGCTCGGCCACCTCCTCCTGCGTAAGGTCGCACTCCTCGACGAGGCGCTGGTACCCGAGGGCAATCTCGATAGGGTTTAGCTCCTCCCGCTGCACGTTTTCGACGAGGGCCATCTCGAGCATTTCCGCCGAGTCGGCCTCGCGGATAAAGGCGGGCAGGTGCTCCATGCCGGCCCGACGGGCTGCGCGCAGGCGGCGCTCGCCGGAAATAATTTCGAACTCGCCGTCCCCCAGAGACCGAACCGTAATGGGCTGAATGATGCCCACTTGCTCGATAGAGGCTGCAAGTTCGTCGAGGGAGGCCTCCTTGAACTCCTGGCGCGGCTGGTAGGGATTCGGGCGGATGCGCTCCACGGCCACCTCGGCCACGCGGCCGAGCAGGCGGGTGCCATCCTCGAACTGATAGAGTTGGCTCTGCCCTTCGGCCTCTTCTTCGCCCCCCTCCTCGCCACTTTCTTCGTCCGGCGCCTGCTCGTCCTGCTCTTCCGGCAGGAGCGCGTTGAGGCCTTTGCCAAGTGCTGATTTCTTACCCATACGAGACCGGGGATCGACGAAAAGGTAAGCGAGAAAGATCGCCGTGTAGAAGCATCGTGCGTGGAACTCGTGCTACATCGAGAACTCGTCGGCGGGCGTCGTAGAGCCCTCCTCGGACTCGGACGGGGACTCGCCAATCGCGTCGGACAGCCGCTCCTGATCGTCCGCGGAGGGCAGCTCGGCGCTTTCGGCGTCGCCCCTCCCATTGTCGCCGGGCGACGAATCGATGTATTCCTGGTTGTTGCCGAGAATTTCGCGCGCCAGCGCCACGTAGTTCTGGGCTCCGGTGCTGGAGGCCTCGTACAGCAGGGCCGGCTTCCCAAAGCTTGGGGCCTCCGAGAGGCGCACGTTGCGCTTCACGATGGTCTCGAACACGCGGTCGCCAAAGTAGCGACGGACCTCGTCGGCCACCTGGTTGGAGAGGCGGAGGCGCGTGTCGAACATCGTCATCAGGACCCCCTCGATCTCCAGGTCGGGATTGAGGTGCTGCCGGACGATCTTGATCGTGTTGAGCAGCTGGCCCAGTCCCTCCAGCGCAAAGTACTCGGCCTGTACCGGAATGAGCACCGAGTCGGCGGCCGTGAGCGAGTTGAGTGTCAGCAGCCCGAGGGAGGGCGGGCAGTCGATGACAACAAAGTCGTACTTGCGCCGCACGCGTGGCAGGGCCGCGTCGAGCAGCTTCTCTCGCTGCGTCTCGTCGATGATCTCAATCTCGGCCCCCACGAGGTTGATGTGGCTCGGCATCATGTCGAGGAACGGCATCTCCGTTGTCATGATTGCCTCCGAGGCCTCTGCCTCCCCGATAAGAACTTCGTAGATGGAGGCGTCCACCTCGTCCGACTCGATGCCGATGCCGGAGGTGCAGTTGGCCTGCGGATCGATGTCCAGAAGGAGCGTTGGGTGCTCCGTTGCCGCCAGGGACGCGGCCAGATTGATCGCGGTGGTCGTCTTGCCCACTCCCCCTTTCTGATTTGCGATCGCGATAACTTTTCCCATAACAGACTACAAAAATCTCGCTCTCAAGGACGGCCCGTCCGGGTGTGAACTCGGCAGAGTGCCCGGACGGTTTGGCAGGTAGGTGCAATGCAATCTACGAAACGTACCCTCCCAATGTCCACCGCACGCAAACGCCGAACCCACGACGCCCACCCCACACCGCAAAACGCTTAACGCTAACCCCTCAACGCTAACCCCTCAACGCAGAACCCCGCTCCCCCGGATCACTCGTCCCGGCACGGGGGTTTACCGATAGGCGCGTTTGCCTTGCAGGTCAAATGCGTAGATTCTCTCAACCGGCATCCGTCGGTCAGTGTTCAGCCGGCACGGGCCCATTCCCGCCGCGTTGGCCGGCAGCGCCTTCTCGATCGCACCCCACGAACGACCCGACTCATCCGCCATGGCGCGCCGCATTGTTCTGCCGTCGGATCGGGACGAGCCGTCGGGGTCGACCGAAGACCTCACGATCGACTACGCGGACGACCTCAACGAGCAGCAGTACGCGGCGGCGACGGCGGGCGACGGGCCGCTCCTCATCGTGGCCGGCGCCGGCACCGGCAAGACGCGCACCCTCATCTACCGCCTGGCCTATCTGGTGGAGACGGGCACGCGGCCCCAGCAGATTGTCTTGCTCACGTTTACCCGCCGGGCGGCCAACGACATGACGGCCCGGGCCTCCAACCTGCTCGACGGGCGCTGCGAAAAGGTGCGAGGGGGGACCTTCCACGCCTTCTGCCTCGAGGTGCTGCGGCAGCACGCCGAGGCCCTTGACGTCCCGCGCAACTTTACGGTTCTCGATGCGGCCGACGCCGCCGACGTGCTCAGCGTGATTCGGGCCCGCGGCGACTACGGGGACGGGGAGGAGCGCTTCCCGCAGAAGAACACGCTCTACTCGATGTTCTCGTCCGCGACCAACCGCGACGAGACGCTCGGCGAAACCATCACGCAGCGCTACCCGCAGTTTACGACCCTGCACGCGGAGCTGAAAAGCCTCCGGAACGAGTACCGGCAGTACAAGCAGGCGCACGGGCTCATGGACTTCGACGACCTGCTGCGCCGCACGCTGGAGCTCTTCGACGAGAACGACGATGTGCGGCATCAGGTGGCAAGCCGCTGCCGGCACGTGCTGGTGGACGAGTACCAGGACACGAACGTGCTGCAGGCCCGGCTCGTGCGCCGCTTCGCCTCGGTCCACGGCAACGTCACCGTCGTGGGCGACGACGCGCAGAGCATCTACAAATTCCGGGGCGCCGACTTCCGCAACATCTTCCGCTTCCCCGACCAGTTCGACGACACGGAGATCCTAAAGCTGGAGCGCAACTACCGCTCCACGCAGCCCATCCTGGACCTGGCGAACCACGTCATCGAGCAGGCCGACCGCTCCTACGACAAGACGCTCTTCACGGAGAAGACGGAAGGGGAGCTGCCGGCCCTCGTTCCGGCCGCCGACGGTGACATGGAGGCCCGCTTCGTGGCCGAAATGGTGCTGCGCCTGCGCGAGCAGGACGTGCCGCTCAGTGACGTGGCGGTGCTCTTCCGCAGCAGCCACAACGCGTACGACCTGGAGGTGGAGCTCAATCAGCGCAACATTCCGTTCGTGAAGTACGGCGGGATGAAGCTGAACGAGGCCGCCCACATCAAGGACGTTCTGGCCCACCTGAAGGTGGTGGAGAACCCGCAGGACGCCGCCTCCTGGAATCGCGCGCTCCAGCTCATCCACGGCATCGGCCCCAAGACGGCGCGGTCCCTCATCGAGTGGACGACGGAGACGGCCGAGGATCCGCTGACGCTGGGGGACGGCGCCCCGTTCTCCGACCGCTACGCGGCCCGTCTCAAGCAGCTCTTTTCGACGCTCCGCCACGTCCGGTCCGAGGACACGTCGGTGAACGAACAGGTGGAGGCCATCCTCGACTACTACCAGCCGCTGTTCGAAAACAAGTACGCCGACGACCATCCGAAGCGCGAGCCGGACCTGGAGCACCTGGCGGGCCTCGCGGCCACCTACGAGACGCGCCAGCGTTTCCTGTCGTCGCTCACGCTCGACCCCATCGAGCTCACCGCCCTCGACCAGGAGGCCACCGAGGACGACGAGCCGCCCCTCGTGCTGTCGACCATTCACTCGGCGAAGGGGCTCGAATTCCACACCGTCTTCCTCATCCGGGCGCTCGACGGCACCATTCCCTCCCGGCACGCGCTCCGCGAGTCCGGCGGGGTCGACGAGGAGCTGCGCCTGTTCTACGTCGCCGTCACGCGGGCGGAGGAGGACCTCTTCATCTCCTACCCCATGACGCAGTACCGGCGCGGGCAGGGCGAGTACATGACCACCCCGAGCCGCTTCATCGAGGATGTGCCGGAGGATCGGCTCGAACCGGTGCAGCTTGTGGAGGAGGACGCCGCGGACACGACCGACGGGGACGAGGCGGCCTCCATTTCGCAGAACGGAGATGCCCCCTCAGCGTCACCCGAAGCCCCTCCGGACGACGCAGTGTCCCCGCCGGACGACCCCTCCGACGCCGACGGCCTTCCGTTTTAGACGACAGCTCCCCATCGTTCCTCGCAGCTCTGCCTTCAACGCTCCTGCCTGGTCATGGAGACGCATCGCAACCGATCCGCCTTGTCCGACGCGACCGAGGCGACTGAGGGACCGCTCAACATCGTCGAGGTCGGGATGGAGCGGCTCGACACGATCCGCCGCCTCAACGTCGAGATCTTCGACGAGGAGCGCATCATCAAAACGTTCGAGCGGGACGACCTCTTGATGCTGATCGCCCGAACGGCCGGCACCGCCGTGGGCTTCAAGCTGGGCTATCGGCTCGACGAGACCACGTTCTACAGCGCCAAGGGGGGCGTCCGCCCGGCGTACCGCCGCAACGGCATCGCCCGGGCCCTCCTCTACGCCATGCTCGAGGTGGTGGAGCGGCGAGGCTACGAGCGGTTCGTGTACGACACCTTTCCCAACAAGCACCCCGGCATGACCGTCCTCGGCCTCGACGAAGGCTTCGAGGTGGTGCGGGCGGGGTACAGTCCCCAGTACCAGGATTACCGGCTCCGATTCGAATGGGACTTCGAAGACACGGATGCCTGATTACCCACGTAGAGACGTCCCGTCGGCACGTCTCTACACATCAAATTCACAAAGATAGACCCAAATGGATCGAGACGCTGCCAAGCAGGCCGCCGCGGAGGCAGCCGTTCAACTTGTCGACGACGGCATGTGCCTGGGCCTCGGTTCGGGGTCGACGACCGCGCACGCCCTCGAAGCTCTTGGTCGACGCATTCAGGCCGAAGACCTCGATGTCCGCGGGGTGCCCACTTCGTTTGCCACGGAGCGGCGGGCCCGTACCCATGGCATTCCTCTCGCCTCGCTCGACGAGGCGCCGATGCTCGACCTCGCCCTCGACGGGGCCGACGAAGTGGACGAGGCGTTTCGCCTTATCAAGGGGGGAGGCGGAGCGCACTCGCGCGAAAAGGTGGTGGCCCACCAGGCCGAGCGCTTTGTTGTGCTGGTCGACCCGACCAAGGAGGTCGACCAACTCGGCACCCAATTTCCGGTGCCCGTCGAGGTGCTTCCGATGGCCGTGACGCCTGTAGTGCGCACGCTGGAGGAAGCCGGAGCCACCCCGACGCTCCGCACGGCCGAGGCCAAAGATGGACCCGTCGTCACCGATCAGGGCCTCTGGATCCTCGACGCGCAGTTTCCCGACGGCATCGCAGCGCCGGACGAGCTCGACCGTCTGCTGTGTGATCGCCCCGGCGTGCTCGATCACGGTCTGTTTCTAAACATGGCCACCGATGTGCTCGTCGGTCACCCGGACGGATCGGCCGACCATCGATCTGCGCTGTAACGCCGTGCTCACCTGCACCTCGCTTCGTTGTGGAAAGGCCCCACAAATCCCCCGCAAGACAAAACGCGCACCGCGTCCCGACCGCTGTCAGGGCGCAGTGCGCGCTCAGATCCGTCCAATAAGATTCGCCCGCGGCGCTACTGAAGCCTGAAGGTCACAGGGAGGGACATCTGCACCTTCACGGCTTTTCCGCGCTGCTTGCCCGGCTTGAACTTCTGATCCTTCACAGCCTTAATGGCTTCTTTGTTGAGGAGCTTGTGCACGCCACGCGTCACTTTCGGGTCCTGCACGCTGCCCTGCTCGTTCACGACGAACTGAACGATCACGCGGCCCTCAATTCCGGCCTTCTTCGCGAATTCCGGATAATCGACCGATTTCTGGAGAGCCTTCATGCCGCCGATGAGCTCCGGCTGGTTCTCGACGACCATGAAGATCTCTTGCTCCTCTTCTTCTTCCTCTTCGTCTTGGGGCGGGCCCTGGCTCGTGTCCAGCTTCTCGTCCATGTCGAGCGAAGCATCAAAGTCGACATCCTGCTGGTCGATGACCTCGTTGTTCGGCACCTGCTGCGGCACGGGGGGCTTCGGCGGGGGCGGAGGCTCCTTCTCCTGCTTGGTCTGCTGGATTTGCTTCATGTCGACCGTCTCCTGCTCCTCCATCTGCACCTTGAACGAGCTGCCACTCGACATGTTGACCCGGAAGGCCACGATGAGGAGCGCGAGCGAGAGGACGAGGCCAATCTCCACGTACAGCGGATACTGGCTACGGAGGTCCGCACCTTCTTTCTTGCGTAGGGCCATGGGAAAGCACGTTGTTTTGAAACGATACGAGCGCCGCCGGACACGGCAATTTCATATGGCTGGCGAAACCAGATACACGGGTACTTCCTCGATGTTTCAACTCCGGGCGAAACCGCCTGAGTCCCGCGCCGTCCCCCGTACATTCGATTGGCAACGGCCTCGACGGGCATTTTGGCTCCGACCCTGACGATTATGCCGACATTCGATCGGCCCGGCGCACGTGGTAAACGTAATAGCTCGCAAACGCGATGATGAACCCAATGAGGTCGGCCGCAACATCGTAGGGATCCGCCATGCGCCGCACCGGGAGAAGGTGCTGATACACCTCCGTGCCCACTGCGAACAACACCCCCGCCACGAAGAAAAGCCCCGCGCGTCGTCGAAAGCTCCCTGGCAGCCCGGATTCATCCGGCGGACACACCGCCCGGAGCCACAGAATCCCGAACCCCGCAAAGAGGATCACGTGCACGACCTTGTCGAGGCCGAGCCCTGGCTGCATCCCTGTGAGGTCGTTGGCGGGAATGCTCATCGCCAGGACGATTCCGGCCGTCCAGAGCACGGCCAGCAGGCGGTAGTGCACGGTCGTCATCGAAGAAAGCAGGCGCATTGGGGACGGGCGGAACTGATAAGAGGAGGCGACGGCGACCGGACGGTACAACACGAGGTGCCGTTTGATCGGATCCGGCCCGTCACCGATTGGCAAACCGCTCGGCGGCGACACGGGGAATCATGTCGAGCAGGTCGGTCGCCGCCATGGATCGGGAATCGCGGGTGGCCTCGTACCGTTCCGCCGCGGCCCCGCCGACGTGGAGGGCTGTGGCTGCGGCCTCGACCGGCGGCACTCCCTGAGCCAGGAGCCCCGCGCATTGACCCGCGAGCACGTCCCCCGTCCCGGCCGTGGCGAGGGCCGGCGTGGAGATGCTGCCCACGAGCATACGACCGTCCGGCCCCGCGACGATACTCGGCGCTCCCTTGAGCAGACAGACGGCGCCCCACCGCTCCGCGTACTCCTGGGCCACACGGACCCGATCGGCCAGGTCGGCGTCCTCGCCCGCCAGTCGACGAAACTCTCCGGCGTGGGGCGTCAAAATCCACGAGCCGTCCACCTGTGCTGCCAGGTCGTCGATGTGCCCGGCGAGGGCATTGAGGCCATCGGCGTCAACCACGAGGGGCGTGTCGCTTGTGCGCACCAGCCGCCGCACGAACTGTTCAGTCTGCGGGGCACGGCCGAGGCCCGGCCCTACGAGCAGGGCGTCGGCCGTCTCCAGCGCGTCATCGAGTGCATCGAGCGCCGCGTCGGGCGCAATCCCGTCCTCCTTCCCTGTCGGGAGCGGAAGGGTCGGCACGGTCGTGAGGGCCCCGGCAAGCGTCGGCTGGACCGGCTCGGGACAGGCGCAGTGTACGTATCCGGCCCCGCTGCGCACGGACGCCTTCGCGGCCATGACCGGGGCCCCCGTGAACCGGGGCGCTCCGCCCACGATCAGGGCCGTCCCTACGCTGTACTTGTACGCGTCGTGGGCCCGCTCCGGCCACCATGCCTGCACTGCCGCGTCGGTCGTCTGCCGAACACAGCCGGGCTTCTCGGCGGCCTGATCGAGCACAAACGGAGGAATGCCGATGTCGACGACCTCGACCGACCCGGCCCGCGTCGGCCCCTCGCCGACCAACAGTCCAACCTTGGGCGCCGCCATCGTGACCGTGCGGGCCGCGCGGACGGCAATGCCGAGGACCGCCCCGGTGTCGCTGTGAAGCCCGGTGGGCACGTCGACGGCCACCGTGGGGGCGTCGCGCTCGTTGACCCACTCGACGAGGCTGCGGATCGGCTCGCGCACATCGCTGGTGAGTCCCGTGCCGAGAAGGGCATCGACGTAGAGCCGGGGATGGAGCGGGGCCACCGTCTCGGTGAGTGTGTCGAGGTCATCGAGAGCCTCAATCGTTAGTCGCGTTCCGGCCGTCCCCTCGTCCCCGAGTTGGCGCAGCAGAGACAAATTCTGGGCCGCGTCGCCACTCAGCTCGTCGGGCGCACTCGTGAGAACGACGTGGACCCGAGCGCCACCGGTCAGGAGATGCCGGGCCACCACGAGTCCGTCCCCGCCGTTGTTGCCCTTGCCGCAGAGCACCACCACGGCCTCCCCGCCGAGCGGACCGTAAGCGTTCTGGATGTGCTCGGCACAGCCCCGCCCGGCCACTTCCATGAGCGCAAAGCTGGGGAGGCCGTATTCCTCGATCGTGTACCGGTCAGCCTCGCCCATCGCGTCGGCCGTGAGGGCGGGCGGACACTGCTCGTGGGAGGGAGAGTTCGCCATGACACAAGACAAAACGCCTCTGTGCAAAGGATGCGAAAGGGGTCGGGTCTGTCAGCGGCGGCCGCCGGGACGGGAGCGCGCCGTGTCGGGCGCCGGCTGATCTCGTCCCCGTGGAACCGGAGCGAGAACCGGGATGCGGAGCGGGGACGGCAACTCGGTCGTCCATCGGGGCCGGGCCTCCACCGGCTCTCGAAGCCACGTCACCGGCTCGGCGGGGACGTATGGCTGAATCTGCCCGGCGTCCCACTGCCCATTCTCGTTGCGGTCGAGGTACGCCCGAAACCGATATTGCCCGTCCGGAAGCTCTTCGAAGGCAAACGTGCTTCCGGGCGGCGTGGTCAGCCGGCGGGGCTCCACGGGAAGCGAGGACTCGTCAATCGTAAGCCCAATCGCGACGGGTCCACCGTAGAAGAGCGAATCCACCCGGTCTCGACGGCTGTCGGGAGGGGCCGCTGAGGAGTCGAAGGGAGGGACGGCGAGGGTGTCGGCCTCGTCCCGATCCGTGAGCGAGGGCGGCAGCAGGAGTGCCGTCGTGTCACCCGGGGGCCGGTCCCCAGAGAGAGCCCCCTCCCGAACCGTGTCGGCAACGCGGACGCGGCCCGCAAGCGCCCCGAGCACCCGGTTCGTCACGCGCCGAAACCGCCGTTGGTACGTCGTGTCCGCCCGGGCGAAGGCCTCCCCCGCCACCATCACGTCGACGTATCGGCCGGGAGCGAGCGGGGAGTCAAACTGGAGACGGTACGCCGTCCCATCCTTGGTCGCAAGCGAGAACGCCCGGGACTCACCGGTCGTGTCCCGGGCGCTTATCCCCCGCCGAAGCTGGGCGCTGTCCGGGGCCTGGTTGAAACGGACCCCGGGCTGCACGCCTGGAAGCAGCGGATGCGCCCCGGTCGAATCTCTCCCGACCGCTGTCGGGACGGCGGGCAAAAACCCGCGAACCCGAGTGCGCGTCGTGTCGGCCCGAGTGGCGGCCTGGAAGCGGGCCGTATCGGGCACGAGCGGCTGGCCGAGGGTGTCGGCAACGACGCCGCGCGCCAGCGGCAGACGGTAGCGCGCGTCCCGCATCGGGGCGGTGCGCACCACCACCGCACTCGCCCGGTTCGGGACCGCGTAGACACTCTGCACCTCGACCCGCGTTCCCCGAACCGAGTCCTGCGGGGCCCACGCCTCGGGCGCTCGCGTCTGGAGTCGCACCGGCTCGTCGAAGTTCACGCGGAAGCGGCGTCGGCTCACGGGCCGAACCTGCTGGAGCCGTGGGGCCGTGGTGTCGCTCCGAGCGAGCAGCCATGGCACAGGCACAGCCGCCGCGCCACTGTCGGCCCGGAGCGCAAGGCGAGGCGGCACGGCGAAGGGCTCCCCTGCGTCCGGTTGACGATTGCGGTTGTTGTCGCGGAGGGCCACGACGTAGTAGCGGCCTTCGCGCATGTAGTCGAATCCGAAGGTGCCGTCCTCCCCCGTCTGCGTGCGGTAGCTGGGCCGATCCGGCAGGGGCCGCGGGCGCACAACCGCATCCGGAGACAGGGCGTACGCGTACACGTCGACCCGCTGCCGGGACGCCCCCGTGCTCGCGCCCACGACCTCCCCCTTGATCTGCCCCCGATTGATCTTCGAGCCCGTCGAAAACGCCACCGTGAGGGGACTCTCGAGCGAGACGCCGTGGGCGTCGCTCAGGGTGGCGTCGAGCGAAAAAATATAGGTCGTGCTGTCGCGCAGTGGCGATGGGAACTCGATTTCGACGCTGCGCCCGCTCCAGCTAAACTGGGGCCGTTGTTCGAACGTCGGGGTCACAGACAAAGCCTCAGGCAGGCTGCTCCGCTCGATGTACTCCGAAAACTCAATCCGCAACGCTTCGGTGTTCGTCGGCACGTTCACTGTGTCGCGCACCGGCTGGGTCCGCACCACCGAGGGGGGCGTTTCGTCTCGGGGACCGCCGCTGGGGGCGACGGGGTTGGCGCAGGACGCGACGAGGAGGAGCACGACGAGTCCCGCAACGAGGAACGGAAGGCGGGGGGCACGAGAGCCGGTCTCCGTCGATTTTGACCTCATCTACGCAGGTTCACATTGCACGGTCTTTGAACGAGGCCGCCCCACCAATTCCCCACCCGCGCTCCTGCACCCTCAGCGTTCTCCCTCCCCCCCTTCCATCCGTCCACACCTCTACACTTCCATACATCCACACTTCCACACGTTCCTACGCATAAATCCCGCGCATCTGAAGGGCCTCGGCCACGCGGCGGACCCCCACCACGTAGGCCGCGATGCGGAGGGACACGTCGTACTCGTCGGCCGTCGCGTAGACCTTGTCGAACGCCTTCCGCATCATCCGGTCGAGCCGCTGGTTCACCTCCTCCTCGGTCCAGAAGAAGCCCTGTCGGTTCTGCACCCACTCAAAGTACGAGGCCGTAACGCCCCCCGCGTTGGCCAGGATGTCCGGAATCACGAGGACCTCCTTCTCGGCCAGCACCTCGTCGGCCTCCGGATGGGTGGGCCCATTCGCCCCCTCCGCCACGATCCGGGCCCCGAGGTTGTCCGCAATCTCGCGGTCGATCTGATCCTCCTTGGCCGCCGGAACGAGCACGTCCACGTCGAGCGTGAGGAGTTCTTCGTTGGTGATGGACTGGGCCTTCTCGTAGCCCGCGAGCGTGCCTTCGTTCTGCTGCGTGTACGCCTGCATCTCGTTTAGGTCGAGCCCGTCTTTGGAGTAGTAGCCGCCGGTCACGTCGCTGACGGCCACCACCGTGCAGCCCTGCTCAGCCAGTAACTCGGCGGCGGTGGAGCCCACGTTGCCAAACCCCTGCACGGCCACCGTGCAGTCGCCCGGCGTAAGCCCAATCTGCTCCATCGCGGCGAGCGTGACCGTCATGACCCCGCGCCCGGTCGCCTGCCGGCGCCCCTTCGAGCCCCCCAGGCCCACCGGCTTGCCCGTCACGACAGCGTTCTCGGTGCGGCGCGCATGCATCGAGTAGGTGTCGAGCACCCACGCCATGATCTGCTCGTTCGTATTCATGTCCGGGGCCGGAATGTCCTTGTCCGGCCCGAACACGTCGTAGAGATTGGCGGTGTAGCGCCGCGTGAGCCGCTCCAGCTCCTCCGGGCTCATCTCATTCGGGTCGCAGACGACCCCGCCCTTCGCTCCACCGAAGGGCAGATCCACCAGCGAACACTTCCAGGTCATCCAGCCCGCCAGCGCCTTTACCTCGTTGAGCGTCACGTCCGGGGCGAAGCGGATGCCCCCCTTGCTCGGGCCGAGAACGTTGTTGTGGATGACGCGGTATCCCTCGAAGACCTTTATGCGGCCAGAGTCCATCTCCACGGGGATCGACGTGACGTGCATCCGGGCCGGTCGGCAGAGGTACTCGTAGAATCCCGGACTGAGCTCCAGAATCTCGGCGGCCACGTCGAACCGCTCCATCATGGACTGGAACGG
>CAZRPQ010000023.1:0-13461 GCA_964601725.1 uncultured Salinivenus sp.
TGCGACCGTCCTTGGTTCTCCGCCCGTCGGAGAAACGGATATCACTGCTTTGTCTACTCCCCATATTTCCCTTCGTAGGGCCAGGGAATCGCATTGAAGCGGCGCGCCATCGATTCCCACTTCTGGACCATGTCCTTCACCCTCTCGGGGTGCTCGTCGGCAAGGTTGTTGGTCTCCGTGCGGTCCGCCTCCATGTCGTAGAGCTCCCAGTCCCCGGTCGGGTTTTTGGCAACGACCTTCCACCGGCCGTCTCGAAGCGCACGATTCCCCTCATGCTCGAAGAAGAGCGGCTCCTCACGATCGAAGGCATTTCCCCGAAACGCCGGTTCGAGAGAGACGCCCTGCATCGGATTAATCTCGCTCCCCTCGTACGTCTCCGGATACGTTGCGTCCGCAAGTTCGAGGAACGTCGGCATGAGATCGACGAGATGCCCGGGCTGGCGCTCAAGCTCGCCCTCCCGCTGAATGCCCGCCGGCCAGTGTGCAATGAGGGGCGTCGCAGCGCCGCCCTCGTGCACAAAATGCTTGTACTCGCGGAACGGGGTGTTAGAGACATTCCCCCAAGGGCGACCATACGCTTGGTACGTATCGGGCGGACCCGGCATGTACTCGGGAATGTTTCCGTGCTGAACGGGCTCTCCCTGTCGGGTCACTTTGGGAAGCATCTCTGTCTGCGGCTCATCCCGATCGGGAGGCCCTATCCCCTCATGCTCCGAATAGTCCTTCTTCCCAAAATAGTCCAGGGTCTCAAGATTCCCCCCGTTGTCGTGAAGGAAAAGCACCAGGGTATTCTCGAGCTCCCCGTTCCGCTCGAGGGCATCGACAATGCGCCCAATCCCCTGGTCCATCATGTCAATCATCGCGGCATAGACCTCCATCCGGCGCGTCTGCCAGTCCTTATTTTCGACCTGATCCCAGGCCGGAACCTTTGAGTCTCGGTCCGACAGATCCCAGTCCTCATCGATGAGCCCCATCTCTTTCATTCGTTGATACCTCTGTTGCCGGAGCTCGTCCCATCCCATGTCAAATTTCCCCTCGTACTTTTCAATCTCGTCCTCGGGGGCCTGAAGGGGCCAGTGGGGCGCTGTGTACGAGACATACATGAAGAACGGATTGTCCGACTGCCCCTCCTCGTGATCATTTATATACCGGACTGCATGGTCGCTGATGGCAGTGGTGTAGTAGAAGTTTTCGTTGGTGTATTCCTCTCCTGCCTGATGGGGAGCAATATATTCGTTTCCTCGAACGAGACTGCTCGGATCGTAGTAGCTCCCCGCCCCACTGATTGTCCCAAAAAACCGATCAAACCCGCGCTGCAGCGGCCAATTGTGTTTGTCCGGATTCTGGGGCCGATACGGCGTCACGTGCCATTTTCCAGACATGTACGTGGAGTAGCCCGCATCGCTCAGGAGCTGTGCGACCGTAACGGAGCGATCGTTCATATCCCCTCGATACCCTGGAAGCTGATCGTCCGCTGTCATGAACCCGAGGCCGGTTTGATGGGGGTACTGTCCGGCCAGAAGAGAAGCACGCGAGGGCACACACCGTCCCGTATTGTAAAATTGCGTAAACCGAAGTCCGTTATAGGCTAAGCTGTCGATCTCTGGAGTCTCAATAACACTGGCACCATAACTGCCAACGTCAGAGTACCCCATATCATCTGAAAGTAAGACAATAATATTGGGGCGCTCGGTTTCACCTCCAGGATCTTCGGTTTCGTTACACCCCAAAAATAAGACCGGAAGGAAAAGAAGCAGAGCGATGGAAAGCAACCGATTTGATGGTTCCATAGTGAGTACCTACGCAATCTACTTGAATGCCTACAAAGCAGAGGAGACCTCCCACACGCGAGGCGTTTTCTACACGGCCCCGAAGCCGATTTCACGTTTGATTACATTCGCTCTTCTTTAGGATTCAGGAATCTCTTTCACACACCGGAAGCCAACTTGAAACAACGACGTTTCAGGGGTGGTCGAGGCCTTGGCAAACGCATAGTATCCGCCACACTCATCGCAGATGAAGGAGCCTCCTCGTTGCACCCGCTCACTTCTCCCGTTTGGTTCGGAGGACGTTTCCCGCTCCGAATAGGGGCGCTTCCAGCTCGCGGTCCACTCCCATACATTCCCGCTCATGTCTTCGAGTCCGAAAAGAAGTCGCGTACACTCGCCCAAAATGAGGGAGAGGCGTCGCGCCCGAACAGGGGACGAGGCCCCGTTTCCACCCGAGTTCGGAGCGCCCCCCACGTTTTCTGTTCGATCCCAATCTTCGTGCTTCCTCCCGGCACGTACACCATCCCGGCTGGCACCTCGATTCTGCTGGGCGGAGCCCCCCGAAGCGAATCCGGGCCTGGCTCACCGCTTTCCGCCCCTGAGGACATCGAACGTTCTGAAGACGGGGACGAGGGCTGTTGGCGTGAGGAGGGGGCGGCCATTGAATCGGATTCCCCGTTTCGAGCGGTCGCCGGCTCGTTTCCCGTTTGGCACCCGCTTCCCTGCGACCCCACCAGGACGAGGAGGCTCCCAATTAAGAGCGGGCGCAACCACCTACGGTTCTTCATGGCACGTATCGCTACCAATACTGAAAAACTCTACAACGTCCGTCGCTCCCCTCCTCGGCTGGGACTCACCGGGTCTCCGAGCGAATCTGCTCGACCAATTTCTGGACCGTCTCGCCCGTCCGGATCGTCCAATCGCCATCTCGAAGCTCCATTAATGCATAGAGCCGGTCATTCCCCGGTGTGGTCTTTACGGCCACCCACAGGCCGTCCCCCGCGTACCCCGCAACCGCGTCTGCCATCGCCCTGCGCTCGTGGCGTGTCCATGCTCCTTCGAACGTGAGGGAGGGCGCAATCCGCTCAACGCCTGGGCTCTCGATTTCGGCGTCGTCTCCCCGTCGCGACCCGGCATCGGCCAGTTGCTTCGCGGCCGCACTGGGGACATATCCCAGCTCTTCGATGACGTTGAGGACCCGAGCGCGGGTCTCGTCCGCCACATTTGACGACTGGTTAAGCACCCGAGACACCGTTGCGATACTCACGTCTGCCTCGCGGGCGACGTCTCGGATGGTTACGTCTTTGCGTGCTTCCATGTCGGCCCTTCGATGTTGTGATGGATCTGGTCCGCGTTCTTTTCCTCCCGTTCACTCGTTCATTTCTTCTCCGGCGTACGGCCCTACGCGCCCGATCTGCGCCAGGGTGAGCAGCGTCATCACGTCGGGCCCCTCGTGGGGAACGAGATCAGCCGGGCGAAGTCGGGCCGTGCCCGAAGCCTCGTTGTCGCGTCCCGCGTTCCCAAGCCCGTTCATCCGGTGGGCGTACCGGCCCAGAAGCTGCGTGGTCGTCGTATCCGCATCGTAAATGCTATACCAGCCTTGCCGCTCGTGGGGCGGGTCGCCCGTCAACGGATCGCCCGGGGCCCAGAACTCGCCAGCCTCTGAGGGGCGGGCCTCTCCCGTCCACGACCACACGTTGCCGCCCACCACGGGCTCTCCCTCTCGGGCCATCTTGTGCAGCATCTCGAACAGGGTCTCGTAGAAGCGATTGCGGTACGTCGTCGGCGCGTCCAGGTCGTACTGTCCTCCGTCGCGCCCCACCCCGAACTCCTCGAACACGATGGGCTTGCCAATCTCGCGGGCAAGGCTCACCTGGTGGGCCACGTACCCCATCATGCGCCCCACGCCGGAGGCGTACGTGCTGTCCGGCGCCTGCGGGTCGTACCAGCCCCAGTTTTCGAGCCACAGGTGGGCGGTGAGGTAGTCGATCTCGGGGAGCCGTCCGACGCGTTCGAACTGCGTCTTCGTCACGGGAAACAGTGTGCCCTCCCCCCCAAGCGACACGAGATGGTTTGGATCGAGGGCCTGGAGGACACCCGCGGTCCGGTCCACCCACCGCACGTAGTGCTCCGTGTTGTCAAACCCGCGGGGCTCATTGGCCAGCTGCCACGCCATGATGGTCGGGTCCTCGCGGTACACCTCCTCCGTCACCGTGTTTTCCCGGTGGATAAGGGTGTAGATCAGGTCGAAGAAGGGCTGCTGGGCCTGTTCGTTGACGTAAAACTGGGTCGCGTACTCCTGAAAGTCGCCCCAGCCGTGGGCCTCCTCGTGCGGATACGGAATGTCGGTGCCGGTGGCCCACGACACGTACTGGGCCATGCCGCCGGTCCACTGAAAGAAGTTGGTAAGGCAGAGCACGGCCCGCATGTCGCGCTTTTCCATCTCGGCCAGCGCGTAGTCGAGCCCCCGCAGCAGGTCCTCGTCAAATTCGCCCGGCGCCGGCTGGAGCGCGGGGGTCACGCGACGGGGCTCGGACGCCGGTCCCTCCGACCCCGCCATGATGCGCAGGTTGGTGACGCCGAGGCTGTCGAGTCGGTCGAGCTCGCGGCGAAGGCGGGCCCGGTCGCCCGATGGCCCCGGGCTCCCCAGGTTCATGGCGTACCACAGGTTCACCCCGAGGAAATGATACGGCTCGCCGTTCACGACGAGATCAGTCCCCTGCACCCGCACGAAATGGGACTGTGACAACTCGCTCGGCGCTGCCGTCCCCTCGTCCGCGTCAGGCTGCGCGGCGGCCGTCAGCGCACTCGGTCCCCCAAGCACGAGCCCGAGGCCAACGAGGAGCGCGGCAACGATCCCCCCAAATGATCGACGCGTTGTGGGAAGAACCATAGCAGTTAGACACGCGGAAAAAGCGAAACGGTGCGATTTAGTCGTAGAGGTCGGGTAGGTCGTCCACGAAGAGCGTGAAGGGATCCTCGTAGAACCGGACGAAGTTGTCGGTGCTGGGGTGGCCGAGGTACGGGGCAAAGTAGTGTCCCGGCTTCTTCCGCTCGTTTTCGTTGCGCCAGACGAGCACGTAGGCCAGCTGCCGGGTCGTCGAGTCGGACTTGAGCACCGGCAGCAGGCGATCCGTCCACCACGTAGAGTCGGCGATGCCCTCGTACCCCGTCTCGGTAAACGCCGCGACCTTGTTCCGCTCCTCCGCCAGTTTCACGACAGTACGGAATTGATCGGCCAGCTTTCGGGCTGCCCGAGCTTTAATGGTGTCCTCAGGGATGCGCACCGAGTCGACCGTCACGCGCCTCAGGGTCCGCCGTTCAGTGGCGGAGTCAGCGGGGGCGGCGGTCGGGTCGGCCTGCTCGTTTCCATACGCGGTGTCCGGTTCGGTGACGGTGACCGTGTCGGTGAGAACAGTCTTTCCGGCGCTGGCCTCCAGGCCCGCTACGGTGTCAGCCGCCGCAAGAGAAAGGGAATCCACCGCGAGGGTGTCCACGCGGATCGTATCCGCGAAGGTGGCGGGCAGGGTGTGGTAGTCGTCGTAGCCGAGCACGTCGACGTACGCGTCGCCAGGGTAGTAGCGGAGGTACTCCTCGCGGGACGCAAAGCGGTCCGGCGAGTAGGCGTAGAGCAGGTTGTGCAGCTCCTTCTCGTCCCGCAGGTACTCGACGGTGAAGCGCCAGAGCTGCTTGAAGGCTTCAGGGGAGGTGTTGTCGCCCCCCCACCAGAACCAGCTTCCACTCATCTCGTGGTAGGGCCGAAAAATGACCGGTACGGAGTGTCCCCCGCCGATCCACGTCCAGAAGCCCGCCTCCAGGCTCTTGGCGAATTGCGCGAAGCGGTCCAGGTAGCGGCGGTACGTGTCGTGGTGCGAGCTGTCGGGCAGCAGCTTCGACAGAGCCGGAGTCGTGTCCCAGGAACTCCCGCCGGACACCGGATTCATCATATGCCAACTCATCGTGATGACCCCACCACGCTCGTACCCCTCGACCATCCACTGCCGCATCCGGTCGTAGGAAATGCTGTCGATGTTGACGGGGCTGTCCGGCTCCCCCCCTAGGGTGCCCACGTCCCACCCGTAGACGGCCGGATAGGACCCGGTGACGGCCCGCACGTCGGACCGCCGGTTGCCCGCCCGCCGAGCGAGGCTGTCAGAGCGCCGGTCCCAATGGACCCCGTATGCGAGGTCGTCCTGGTGCCCGAAGAGGATGTGCTCCTCCGCGAGGGTCTGAAGGTTGGTGTAGAGGGCCCGCGTCTCCTCCGTCGCGTCCGGATCCACGAGCGACGGGCGCTTTTCCTGCTCGGCAGGACCGAGCGTGCGGCACCCGCTCATCAGCAGGAGGCCCCCGGCGAGCCAGAGCCCAAACAAATGAAGGGGCCGGTAGGCCGACCAGCCAGTCTGCCCTCGGTCAGCGTTAGAAGCCACAGTCGAGCGAAGAGATCTGAATTCAAACACAACGCGGTGCATGGGGAGCGTCCAAGGTCAGTCCTGCGGCACCAGCCGAACGGCCTGTCCCCCGCCCGAGACCATCTCGGCCACCAGCGTGTCGCTGCGCGTGACCGTCGTCGTCCGCTTCTCCATGTCCTGCGGATTGGTAATCGGGTCGGCGTCGGGCCCGTCCGAATAGATCGTCGCCTCGTAGTCCCCGTCGCCGAGGAATGAGAGCGGAACGTCCAGGGTGCGTCCATCCTGATTCGTAATCGTCCCCACGAACCACGTGTCCCCACTCCGCCGGGCCACCGTGACGTACTCGCCGATCCTCGCCTGCGGAGCGACCGTCTCATCCCACCCCGCGGGCACGGCTCGGAGGAACTCGACGCCGGGCTTGTACGCCCCCTCCTCGGTCCGATAGTTCTCCGGCAGGTCGACTACGCTCTGCAGCCCGCTCAGCATGATCGGGTAGTAGGCGAGCTGCCGGGCTACGGTCGACTGGACCTGGAAGTCCTCATGGTCTGCCAGCTCCGGGTCGAAGAGGCCGGGCATGTAGTCGATCGGCCCGGCGAGCATCTGAGTGAAGGGCATCACCGAGGTGTGCGGTCGCGGATCGATGTCCTTGAACTTGACCTGCTCCATCCCAGCCAGTCCCTCCCGCGTCATATAGTGCGGAAAGGTGCGTCGCTTCCCGGTTCGCTTTGCCGGCTCGTGCACCTGCAGCAGAATTTCGTACTCGCCCGTCGCGTCGATCAGGTCCTGGTAGTAGTTGACGGCCCACTGCGAGTGCTTGTGGTATTTCCCGCCGATGCGGTCCCCCACGTGCCCTGCCTTGATGGCGCCGACGTTGTTCTCGTTGTACGTCGAAAAGATCTCGTCGAAGTTCTCCCGGTACGGCTTGACCTTGCCCGCGGTCTCATTGTAGAGCATGAGCGAGACACCCCGCTCGCGCGAATAGTCCGCCAGCGCGCCAAGGTCGAAGTCCTCGGACGGCTCAATCAGCTCCAACTCGCCGCCGTCATACGAGAAGAGCGGGCCGCCCTCATTCCACCCTTCCACGAGGACGTGCCCCGCATCGACGTCGCTGGCGAGATCGATGTACCGCTTCACGTTCTCCGTGCGGGCGCCGTGGTTCGGGCCGGTGCCGCCCCAACTCTCCTCCTGCAGGTGCAGCGACCACCACACGCCGGTGTATTTCGCCGGCTCCACCCAGTCGGTCGAGTCGAGGGCGAGAGGGTCGTTGAGGTTCACGATCAGCTTGGACTCGATGAGGTCGCCGGCCTCTGTCCCAATCTGGATCGTGCGCCAGGGCGTCTCGTGCGGGGCCTCGGCCTTCACCTTGACCTCGCTGTCCGGCCACGGGACGAGGGCGGCCTCTAGCGTGCGGTCGCCCGCATTTTCGAGGGTCATCCCGGCGTAGTCCGTCAAATCTGCTTCGTGAAGCGAGAGGTGAAGGCCGCCTTCGGTCCGCATGGTAACCGGCGTGTTGGCGGCCCCGTCCACCGGGCTCCCGAAGGCCGACCATCCTTTTCCGTAGTGCTGCGGAACGATCGACTCGTCGCCCAGGTCGCTCACCGGCGTTTTTGCCCAGGAGTACTCGTAGGAGTTGTAATTGGCGATCTGCCACCACGTCGTGTAGTTGCCGGCCAGGGCGATTTCCGTTTTCTCGTCGGTAATCTCGAATTTCTTCGGGCTCTCCTGCTCGGGGAACGAGTACCGGAACCCGACGCCGTCATCGTACACCCGGAACGTCACGTCCAGCCGCCGTTCGGGGCTGCCCACCTCCCGGAGGGTCGCGTTCAACTGATTGTAGTGATTGTTCACCGAATCAGTCGCCCCCCATACCGATGTCCAGGTCGACCGATGAGACGTTTCCTCGACGCTCTCAAGCCGCACGCTGTCCCCGAGAGACGGTGCGGACGCGAACTCGAATCCCAGCGCGGAGGGCTCCACCAACTCCGTCCCGTCGTAGGACACCGAATACGTCGCCTGCCCCTCCGCAGCCGCTACGTCAACGGTTACTGCTCCATCCGGCGAGCGCACGGTTGTTTCCTCGGGCGACCCACACGACCCCAGGAGGAGGGCGACGAGCAGAACGAAAGGGGGCCGACTCAAAACAGAACGGTTCATGTCTAATCCGTCAGATCGAAATGGATTGATTGAAAGTCTCTCAGGCCCCGCTCGTCCTCCCCCGTCCTCTTGTAGTTCGGATTGACCTCGATCGAACACCGAGGACCAGTTTCGACACACGAAACAAGGGGCACCCTTACTTCACCACGGCGATGCGCCGGGTTTTCGTAAAGGAGCCGGCCCGAAGCCGGCAGAAATAAATGCCACTGCTAAACGCGGAGGCATCGAACTGAACCGTATACCGGTCCACGTCTTGACGATCGTTTACGAGCGTCGCTACCCGACGCCCGAGCGTGTCAAAAATTTCTAGCGTGACCGGCACCCTACGGCTAAGGTCGTAGACGATGGTTCCCTGGCCCGTGACCGGGTTAGGCGAGGGAGGATACAACGCAAAGTCCTCCGGCGTACTCGAGGGGGCATCCTGCTCCGTCGAGTCTGGCAGCACAGCCCCAGGATGCTCCGCTCGCAGCGACGCCATGTGGTCGAGAGTGACATTCCAGGTCTGATCGTCCACGTCGGTCCACGACCACCCATTGGCCCCGGCGTATCCCCGATCGAGGAGTTCAAAATAGAGATCGTCGAACGCCACCCCCGACTTGTCGGCCATATGAAACTCCATCACGGCGATGGGCTTCTCCAACTCCCAGTGGTCCGCGTCCACGTGGAAGGGCGAGCGCTCCGTTCCGGCCCAGTCGTAGTAGTGCACGCTGTAGAAGTCGAGCACACCCATCGGGTCCCCGCCTTCTTCGATGAGCCGGTCGTCTCGATAGTAGTTGAAGTGGTCTGGTATCTTTGCTAGGCGGGCATACGCTGCTCTCGCCTCCTCGCGGGTGAAGGGGCGCCGGTAGTGCGCCGACAGGTCCTTCCGAATCTGCCCGACGCGCTCGTCGGACAACTCATCCGCAGTCGGGCGTTTGGGCCGGGCCTTCGGCTGCTGGTCGGTCGTGGAAACGAACGACCACGCCCCGTTCGTAACGATAGCGTCCGGATCGGCCTGTCGGATGCCCCCTGCAGTCTGGTTGACGAAGCGCTGTATGTCGGCCATTGGCACCTGGCGGTTGAAGTCCCACCCGAACTCCTCGGCCATCCCTTCCGGCTCATTGAAAATTTCCCATGCAATGACCGCCGGATGGTCGCCTACGGCCTCCACCATCGGGACGAGGGCACTGTCGACGTAGGTCTGCGTGAGGACCGAGTCCCGGAGTAGCGCCTCGTTCCGGTCGAGATTGAGACCGATATTGTCTTCGTCTCCGAACTGCTTCCGTAGCATGTCGAAGGACCAGAGACATAGCACGAGCCCCACTTCCTGCTCCCAGGCCGCATTCAGGATGGCTTCTAAGTCCTCGATGGCCCCTTCGCCCGGCCCCACGACGGTCGAGTCGGGCCCCCACTCTGGCGTTTTCCAGCCGTTGGTATGAAGCCAGAGGCGCATGGCATTCCCGCCATTGTTGCCCACCTTTTGAAAAATGGTGGAGAAGGTTTCGAGATCGGGCGTATCCGGGTCCGGGCCAATGTCGTTCGCGAAACTGACCCAGGCCACGTTCATCCCGCTCAAAAACATCGATCCGTCTTGGAACGGGATTCGGTCGTCCTCGGCCACCCGGTCGCTGGGCTGTGCGGCGAGCGTTCCGACCCCCCCAAACAGAACCAGTACTCCCACGACCAGGGAACGAAGGCTTCGCGTACATGGCGAAGCATACTTCATAGCAGCGCGTCAGGATAATTCGGATTCGCGATCATCTGCCGTCGCCAGTTCGCCTTCTCCATTTTCCGGCCACGGACGGTCATCCCCCAACAGTTCGCTAATTCGTTGGACGCCCTCAAGGCACGCCCGTACGCCATGGTACGGCCCCTTCCACGGCCCCACCTTATCGTCGTCGTACGGGGTTCCGTCGATCGCGACGCGGCGCTTCCACTCCCCATGCTCCCGGTCGACAATGTACTTGTGGATGAAGGCCCAGGTGTCGACGGTGGCCTCGCGAAAACGCTCGTCGCCCGAGACCTGATAGGCATTGAGAAACCCCACCACCGCCTCGGCCTGCGGCCACCAGTGGCGATCCGGGTTCGTCACGCGGTCCGGCTCAGCCTCAAACGCGAGACCGTGGTCCTGATCCACCCCGTTCCGAAGCGTGGCGTCGGCCATCCGAACGGCCGTCTCCGCCGTCTTCTCTTCGAGGCCATCGTGGCCGAGCACCTCGGCTGCCTCCATCAGCAGCCAGCTCGCCTCAATGTCGTGGCCAAATGAAATGCGCGAGGAGCGCCGCTTCCACGTTTCGTCGAAAAAGGGGATGAGATGGGCGTTGGTGTCGTCGATAATGATGGCCAGAAAGTGCTTGAGACTCAGCCGCAGCCGCGTGGCAAGGTTCGAATCCCCCCACACGCGATACAGATTGGTATAGGCCTCCAGCACATGGAGGTGGGTGTTCATGCTCTTCTTTTCGTCGGGATCCTCGGTGCTGAGTCGCACGCTGTCGAGGGGCTCCCAGTCTCGGCTGAAGGCCTCGTAGTACCCGCCGTGCTCGGCATCGGAACTTTGCGTCTCCAAAAGCTGGAAGAGGCGCACGGCACGGTCGAGGGCCTCGGAGTGGCCCGTGGCTCGGTGGTACTCGGCAAACGCGTAGAGCGCAAAGGCCTGGGCGTACACTTGCTTTCGGTCTTTGAGGGGATCGCCGGTGTAATCGACCATCCAATAGATGCCCTCGTGCACCTCATCCCAAAAATGCTCCGAGAGGTACGCGTAGGCCCGATCGGCCAGGGCCCGGCACGACTCCAGACCAAGCACCCGCGTCGTAGCGGAAAACGTCCACAGGATGCGCGCATTGAGCACGGCCGCCTTCGGCGCCTTCTCCTCCACCTGATTGTCGCCGTTGATTCGCCCGACGAATCCCCCGTGCCGCTCGTCGACGGTTCGGTTGATCCAGTACGGAAGCAGATGGCCAGTGGCCTCAGTGGCGAGATCTTCACGCAGAGTCGTGAGGGAGTCGGGACGGGCCATGAAAAAGGGTGAAAGGCAGACAAACGATGAAGGGGTGATCTACGTGCTCGGGGGCCTCGCACGGAAGCGACCAGGATCAGCCGCTCACCGATTGAGACGGTCCAGATTACGGTCGATAAGGTCGATGCGCTGCTGCACGCTGGCCGCCGAGCGGCCCGCGTCCGGGGGCGTGTTCTTTGCGTAGTCCAGCAGCCGGCCCACCGTCGAGGTGGCCACGTGCATCCGCGTGTCCGACGAGGCGTAGTAGATGTAGACCGTGCCGTCGTCGTCTGCGATCCAGCCGTTGTTGAAGAGCACGTTGGAGACGTCGCCGACGCGTTCCTCTCCCTTCGGCGCGAGCAGGTAGCCCCCTGGCCGATGAATCACCTCTTCGGGAGTCTCCTTGTCGGTCACGAACAAATAGAGCACGTACTGAAGCCCCGCGGCCGTGTCGCGCACCCCATGGGCCAGGTGAAGCCACCCCTCATCGGTCTCGATGGGTGGGGGGCCCAGTCCATTTTTCTGCTCCTTTACGGTGTGGTAGACGCGCGGATCAACGATCGTCTCCTCCTCGACCGCCGGCTCCTCGATGTCGTCCACCAGCCCCCATCCGATGCCACCGCCTGAGCCAGCGCTCACGAAGCCGTCCTGGGGCCGGGTGTAGAAGGCATACCGGCCGTCTATAAACTCCGGATGGAGCACCGCATTGCGCTGCTGGGGCGACGGCGTTTTCAGGTCCGGCAGGCGCTCCCACTCCCTCAGGTCGCGAGTGCGGGCGATGCCGCACTGGGCCTCCGCGGCCGTCGTGTCGTTGGGGCCGGCGTCTGGGTGGGGGCGCTCCGTGCAGAAGACGCCGTAGATCCAGCCGTCCTCGTGCCGGGTGAGGCGCATGTCGTACACGTTGGTGTCGGGCCGATCCGTCTCCGGCATGACAATCGGATAGTCCCAGAACCGGAACCGGTCGACGCCGGTCGGGCTCTCCGCCACTGCGAAGAACGACTTCCGGTCGTTGCCCTCCACGCGGGCCACCAGCAGGTAGCGCCCATCCATCTTGATGGCTCCGGCGTTGAACACCGAATTTACGCCCAGGCGCTCCATGAGGTACGGGTTCGTCTCCGGGTCCAGGTCGTAGCGCCAAAAGAGCGGCGCGTGATCGGCCGTGAGGATGGGATGCTCGTATCGTCGCACAATGCCGTTGTGCGCGTCCCTCGGCTCATTCGAGCGTCCGATGAGCCCCTCGTACCGCTCCCGGAGCGCCCTCAGGCGCTGCTCAAAGGCGTCTCGATCCGGCACAGTCGCTTGATCAATCATGACACAAATCTCATGACACAAATCGTCTCGAATACGGGTCGTCTCGAATACGGGACCTCTTACGCAACAGCTTGTCCTTCCTGCGACACGGTGTCCTCCTCTGCGAGGGCCTTCGCCCGAGCCCGGGCAGCATCGGAAGACTTGTCCTCCTCGAGCGTGTCGTACCAGTTCTTCTTGAGGAACGCCGTCGACGCCGCGACGACCGCGATGGCCCCCGCCAGCGTGGCGTACTCGTAGAACAAGAGCGCCACCGGGATGACGAAGAGGGCCGTCTGCCAGGCCACGCCCACGACCACGTTCGTCGCGTCCCGCCCGAAGTGCTCGTTGTGCTCGAACGATGGGTCCTTCTCGCGGGCCGCTTCCCGGATTGGGCCCCACAGGCCCCAGGGCCGCACGCTCATGTAGAAGTCGCGGAGCACCGAGCGGTCGGTGGGCGGCGTCGCGTAGCTGCCCACAATGCAAGCCCCGACCGACACGGCCAGGATGTACGGAAAGCTGCCGAGGGCCGACATCTCCGGAAACAGCACCGGCATGAGCAGGGCTACCACGATGCCCCCAATCATGCCGGAAAAGTAGCCAGCCCCGTTGAGCCGCCACCAGTGCCACTTCAGCAGATTCGGCGCGGCGTACCCCCCGTAGAGCCCCGACACGATCCACTGCGTGACGCTGTCGATGGAGCGGGACATGAGCCCAAAGCCGATGCCCACGCCCACGAGCAGAAACGAGGCGACGTAGCTGGCAATCACGTAGGTCTGCTCCGACGCGTCGGGCGCGATGTAGCGCTTGAAAATGTCGTTCACCAGGTAGGCCGCCCCCGCGTTCACCGTCGAGTCGAACGTGGACA